>DASUHU010000059.1:0-3155 GCA_036273395.1 Candidatus Limnocylindrales bacterium | reverse complement strand
GCAGCGCGGAGCTGACGTTCAGCGCGCTTTCCGGCGGGATCACGAACCGCAATTTCCTCATCGAGCTGGCCGGCCGCCGAGAGCGATACGTCGTGCGGCTCGCGGGCAATGACACGCACCTGCTCGGGATCAGCCGGGAGGTGGAGCTCGCCGCGACCGTCGCGGCGGCGGGCGTCGGCGTAGGCCCGGAGGTGGTGGCGTTCGTCCGCCCGGAGGGCTACCTCGTGACCCGGTTCATCGACGGCGGCCCGATCCCGATTCCGGAGATGCGACGGCCAGCTCGGCTCGAGGCCGTGGCCGGGGCGCTGCGGCGGGTCCACGACGGTCCGGCGATCCCCGGGCTGTTCGTGCCGTTCCGAATCGTCGAGGCCTATCGCGCGCTCGCGCTCGAACGCGGCGTCACGATCCCAACCGCGTATGACCTGTCGATGGCGGTCGCGCGGCGGATCGAGCTGGCCTTCCTGACCGCGCCGATCGAGCTCCGGCCGTGCCACAACGACCTGCTCAACGCCAACTTCATCGACGACGGCCGCCGCGTCCGGATCGTCGACTGGGAATATGCCGGGATGGGCGACCCATTCTTCGACCTCGGGAACTTCGCGGTGAACCAGGAGCTCGAGGCGGACGACGAGGCGGCGTTCCTGGCCGCCTACGACGGCAGCGGATCCGGAGGCGAGCCCCGTCCCGATCGGCTCGCCCGGTTGCGGCTGATGCGACTCGTCTCGGACTTCCGCGAGGCGATGTGGGGGGTGCTCCAGCAGGGCATCAGCAGCCTCGACGTCGACTTCCGTGCGTACGCCGCGGAGCACTTCGAGCGGCTCCTCGGCGGGGCATCCGGCCCCGCGTTCGAGGCCCAGCTCCGGCTCGCGGCCGGGGAAGGATGATGGCCGATCGAGGCTGAGGACCCGCTCGATGCGTGCAGGAATGCATTGCGTCGAGCGGCAAGGTGGGGTATCAACCACTCGAACGCGCTGCTCCGACAGGCGGGTGCCGGCCGGTGGCGCGCCACGTTGGGAGGAGTCCATGCAACGACCCACTGGGGTCACGATCCTCGCCGTCGTCGCTGCGATCGGCGGCATCCTGAGCCTGCTCGGCGGCCTCGGGCTGCTCGGGCTCGGTGCGATCCTCGCCGTCGTCGGCGGGGGATTCGCATTCCTCTTTGGCCTGATCTTCATCGCCCTCGGGGTCGCGGAGCTCGTCATCGCCTACGGCTTCTGGACGTTGAAGACGTGGGCCTGGACCTGGGGCATCACCCTCGAGGCGATCAGCGTCCTGCTGTCGCTCATCGAGCTGGTCCTCGGCTACGGCGGGATCAGCAGCCTCGTGATCAACATCGTCGTCGCCGGCATCGTCATCTACTACCTGAACATGCCCGACATCCGGAAGGCGTTCTCGGCTCCCGAGAAGGGGTTCCCGTTCGTCGGCAACATCGGGAACATGTAGCTGGCAATCGATCCAGCGCAGCTCGAACGGCGGCGCCGCGAGGCGTCGCCGTTCTGATTCCGGACGAGGGAGGGTCGTGGACCAGGCGCGAGTCGTCGTCATCGGTGGCGGGATCACCGGCTGCAGCGTCGCGTTCCACCTGGCCGAGGCCGGCTGGACCGACGTGCTGCTCGTCGAGAAGGCCCAGCTCACGGCGGGCTCGACCTGCCAGGCGGCCGGGCTCGTCACGGCGTTCAACCCATCCGCGACGATGCTGGAATGGCGCCGCTACAGCCTCGAGCTGTACCGGCGCCTGGGGGTCTTCGACACCGTCGGCAGCCTCCGCCTGGCCTCGTCACCGGAGCAGCTGCGCGAGCTCGAGCGGACGGCCAGCCGGGCCCGCGGCATCAGCCTCGACGTCGGGGTGATCGGCGCCACGGAGGCGCGACGCCTGATGCCCTCGATCTCGCCCGCCTCGCTCCACGGCGCGGTCCACCTGCCCGGGGACGGCCATCTCGATCCGCATCGCGCCACGCATGCCGTGGCCGACGCGGCCAGGTCGCTCGGCGTCCGATTCCAGCTCGCAACGAGGGTCACCGGATTCGAGCTCGGTGCCCGCCACGAGATCAAGCGGGTCCTGACGGATCGCGGCGACATCGAGACCGAGCTCGTCGTGAACGCGGCGGGGATGTGGGCCCCGCGGGTCGCGGCGATGGTCGGCGCCTTCATCCCGTCGACGCCGGTCGACCACCAGCACGTCGCCCTCAAGGCCGTGGCGGGCAGCGAGCTGCCGGACGACATGCCCTGCTTCCGCGACCCCGACAACCTCGTCTACGGCAGGAGCGAGCACGGCGGGATGCTGTTCGGTGGCTACGAAGCGGACCCGAACGCACGCTGGATCGACGGCGTTCCCTGGGAGCACGCGGCGACCACGCTGCCGCCGGACTGGGAGCGCTTCGGCCCCTTGATGGACGGCGCGATCCGGCGGTTCCCGTTCCTCGCCGACGCGGAGGCGATTCGCCTGGTCTGCCACCCCGACGCGATGACGCCCGACGCGAACCCGCTGCTCGGCCCGATGCCGGGCGTTCCGGGGTTCTGGGTCGCGGCCGGCCTGTCGCTCAACGGCTTCGGCGGTGGCGGCGGCATCGGGCGCGCGATCGCGGGCTGGATCACGGCCGGCGATCCCGGGGCGGACGTCGCGCCCTATCGCGCCTGGCGATTCGCGGACACGTATCGCGACGCACGGTTCGCGGCGGATCTCGCCCGCGAGGCCTACGCCGACTACTACCGACTCCGCTTCCCGTACGACAGCGACGTCGCCGGCCGGCCGCGCCGGCTGTCGCCCCTCCACGGCCGGCTCCAGGAGGCCGGCGCGGAGCTCGGGACGAAGGCCGGCTGGGAGCGCGCGGACGTCCATCGACCGGGGGGTGAGTGGCGGCGCGCCGGTCGCCTGGCGCGGGCCGACGGCTGGCGGCGACCCGGGTGGTTCGAACGGGTGGGGCAGGAGCACCGCGCGGTCCGGGAGCGAGGCGGGCTCATCGATCTCACCTCGTTCGGCAAGATCGAGGTCTCGGGGGCGGGCGCGCTCGTGCTGCTCCAACGGGTCGCGGCGAACGACATCGATCGTCCGGTCGGATCTGCGGTCTACACCCAGTGGCTGGATCGACGGGGCGGGATCGTCGCGGATGTCACCGTGACCCGGCTGGCGCCCGACCGATTCCGCGTCCTCACCG
>DASUHU010000058.1:0-17366 GCA_036273395.1 Candidatus Limnocylindrales bacterium | reverse complement strand
GGCAGCCCGATCATCGCGACCTTGCCCGTCGCGACGTCGATCTCGACCAGGAGCATCGTGTCCATCCGCCGGCTCCAGCGATCCGGTCCCGCGTCCGAGCCGAGCAGCAGCAGGTCGAACCGGCCGTCGTCGCCCCACGGGATCGCGCCGGGCTTCTGCCACGGGGTCGAGGCGCCGAGCGGTGGCAGCGTGCCGATGCCGGGCGAGAACGGGCCGGTCGGCTTCGGCACGGGTGTCACGCCCGGGGCGAGGCTCGGGGGCGTCGTGTCGAGCTCGCCGTCCGTCGGCGACGGGGCGTAGGCCCACGGCGGGAGGGTCAGGTTCGGGTCGTCGGTCGGGACCGGGGTGTTGTCGCCCTCGGGCGCGAAGATGGAGTCGAGCGTGTCGTTGACGGCCGAGATCGTCATGCCGGCCCAGGCGTGGGGCGCGACGACGAGGACGAGGATCGCGGCCGCCACGAGGGCGAGATTCGGGAGGCGCGGCGGTGCCCCGGTACGCCGGACCAGATCGACGACCGCGGCGATCCGCCAGGCCGCCAGAGCGAGGTTCAGGAGCGCGAGCGCCGGCAGGACCCCGGGCGTCACGACGAGCGCCAGGAGCCCGGTCGTCCCCTCGGCCAGGAAGGCGGCGAGCCCGGCGACGAGCAGCACCGCCGCGGGGACGAAGAACACGAGCCCGGAGCGCCAGCGGCCCACGAGGGCGTGGCCCACGCCGGGCACGAGGAGATCGAGGAACCCGGCGAGCGCGAGCCGCATCGGCCCCACTGTCGCTGCCATTGCAGCTTCGCGTCAAGGGCCGTTCGATCCGTTGCGGGCGCGTTGCACCGCTCCGGCGAGGCACCATTAGGCGATGCCGGAGCTCGGCGCGCCGGACTACGAGGTCGCGCGCTTCCTCCTCGAGCGCGGGCTGGCCGCGATCTACTTCATCGCGTTCGTGGTGGCGCTCGGGCAGTTCCCGGCACTCGCCGGCGAGCACGGCCTGGAGCCCGCGCCGGAGTTCCTCCAGCTCGTCCCGCGCTTCCTCGACGCCCCGACGATCTTCCGCTGGATCGGCTACTCGGACGGCAAGCTGCGAGCGGTCTCGTGGCTCGGGATCGTCGTCTCGGCGGCGATCCTCCTCGGAGGCGCGAATCTCGCTCCCGTGCCGCTCGCGATGCTCGCCTGGTTCGTCCTGTGGATCGCCTACCAGTCGATCGTGAACATCGGCGGCACGTTCTACGGGTTCGGCTGGGAGACGCTGCTCCTCGAGGCGGGCTTCCTGGCGATCTTCCTGGGGAACGCCGAGGTCGCGCCGCCCTGGCCGATCCTGCTCGCCTTCCGGTGGCTGGCGTTCCGGGTCGAGTTCGGCGCCGGGCTGATCAAGCTCCGCGGCGATCCCTGCTGGCGCGACCTCACGTGCATGGACTTCCACCACGAGACGCAGCCCATGCCGAACCCCCTGAGCTGGTGGTTCCATCGACTGCCGCGGTCGCTCCACCGGATCGAGACGGTCGGCAACTTCGTGGCCCAGCTCGTGCTGCCGTTCGGGCTGTTCCTGCCGCAGCCACTCGCCTCGATCGCGGCGCTCCTCATGATCCTGACCCAGCTCTACCTCGTCGTGAGCGGCAACTACGCCTGGCTCAATTGGGTCACGATCGTCGCGATGACCTCGGCCCTGGCGGATCCCGTGGTGCACGCGCTCATGTCCGCGATTCCGTCGTCGGGCGCGTTCGGGCCGGCGGCCGCATCGCTCCCGGCGTGGTTCGCCGGGCTCGTGCTCCTCGTCGCGCTCGTCGTCATCGTCCTGAGCTACTTCCCGGTCCGGAACCTCCTGAGCCCGAACCAGGCGATGAACCGATCGTTCGATCCGTTCCGACTCGTGAACACCTACGGCGCCTTCGGGAGCGTGAGCCGGGTCCGGGACGAGGTCGTCATCGAGGGCTCGCTCGAAGACGAGCCCGATCCCGACGATGAGGCCGACTGGCGCGAGTACGGCTTCAAGGGCAAGCCCGGCGACGTCCGGCGGCTGCCGCCGCAGGTCGCGCCGTACCACCTCCGGCTCGACTGGCTGATGTGGTTCCTGCCGCTCTCGGCCAGCTACGGCAACCGCTGGTTCGTGCCGTTCCTCGTGAAGCTCCTCGAGAACGATCGCCCGACCCTGCGGCTCATCCGCCACAACCCGTTCCCCGATCAGCCGCCCCGATGGATCCGGGCGCGCCTGTTCCGCTACCGCTTCTCGACGCGGCGCGAGCGGCGGGAGACCGGGGCGTGGTGGGTCCGGACGCCCGAGGGCGAGTTCCTCCGGCCGGTCTCCCTGCGGCGCGCGGGCGACGCGAGCTCGTGAGCCGGTCGAGAACGTGAGCGGGCGGTCGCCGATCGTCGACGCGATCGTGGTCGGCTCCGGACCCAACGGGCTGGCCGCGGCGATCGAGCTCGCCCGGGAGGGGCATTCCGTCCAGGTCCTCGAGGCCGCTGACACGGTGGGCGGTGGCGCTCGATCGGACGAGCGGACGCTGCCCGGCTTCGTCCATGACGCCTGCAGCGCGATCTATCCATTCGGGCGGATCGCGCCGTTCTTCGCCGGCGGCTGGCTCGAGCGCCGGGGCGTTCGCTGGATCGAACCGCCGATCGCCCTTGGCCACCCGCTCGACGACGGCACGGCCGTCGTCCTGCAGCGGGACGTCGAGACGATGGCCGCCTCGCTCGGGCGCGATGCGGACGAGTACCGCGACCTGTTCGGGCCGCTCGTCATGCACTTCGACGAGCTCCTCCCGGACGTGCTCGCGCCGTTCCACATCCCGGTCTGGCCGCCGGCCCGAACGGCCCGACTGGCGTGGTTCGGGATCCTGGCCCTCCAGCCGGCATCGTGGCTGGCCGGGCGGTTCGTCGAGGAGCGGACGCGGGCCCTGCTCGCGGGGGCGGCCGCGCACTCGCTCCTGCCGCTGCGCGCGCCCGTGAGCGGCGCGGCCGCGCTGGTCATGCTCGGGAGCGCGCATCGCGACGGCTGGCCATTTCCCGCCGGTGGCGCGGGCACGATCCCGGCGGCGATGACGGAGGAGCTCCTCTCACTCCGCGGGAGCATCGAGACCTCGCACCCCGTCGAGCACCTCGAGGAGCTGCCGGCCCACGGCGTCACGCTGTTCGACCTCACGCCCCGCCAGATCGCCCCGATCGCCGGCTCCCGCCTCCCGGCCCCGTTCCGCCGCGGGCTGGAGCGGTATCGCTACGGCCCCGGCATCTTCAAGCTCGATCTCGCGCTCGATGGCCCGGTCCCGTGGCGGGCCGAGGTCCTCCACGACGCCGGAACGATCCACCTGGGCGGGACGTTCGAGGAGATCGAGGCATCGGAACGGGCCGTCGCCCGGGGCCAGATCCCCGTGCACCCGTTCGTCCTGCTCGCCCAGCCGAGCCGGTTCGACCCGTCGCGGGCGCCCGCGGGCAAGGACACGCTGTGGGCCTACTGCCACGTCCCGAACGGCTCGGACGCCGACATGACGGCGGCGATCCTCGGCCAGATCGAGCGCTTCGCGCCAGGGTTCCGGCGCCGCATCCTCAAGACCGTCGCGACCGGTCCCGCCGCGCTCGAGGCCTACAACGCCAATGACGTCGGGGGTGACATCGCGGGCGGCTGGAACGGCCTCCGGCAGCTCTTCACCCGGCCCTCGCGCCGCTTCTGGGACCCCTACTCCACCCCGAACCCGTCGATCTTCGTGTGCTCCGCCTCGACCCCGCCGGGTGGCGGCGTCCACGGGATGTGCGGCTTCCACGCCGCTCGATCCGCGGCGCGGCGCCTGCGCTGACCGGACGCGGCGCCTCCGCTGAGCCGGCGGGTCCTAGACTGCCCGCGATGGCGCTCATCAAGGTCAACCCGCCCGACGATCTCCGCGAGCCGAGCATGCTCGTGGCCCTCGACGGCTGGGTCGACGCGGGCTCGGCGGCGACGAACGCCGCGGAGCGGGTCGCCGACGGTGGCAACGTCATTGGCGAGCTCGACGCGGACGTGCTGTTCGACTATCGGGCCCGGCGCCCGGCCCTCGAGATCCGCGACGGCCGGCCGCGAACGCTCACCTGGTCGAAGCTCACGATCACCCGCTCGCGCTACGGCGCCCGGGACATCCTCGTGCTCAGCGGCGCGGAGCCGGACTTCCGATGGCGCGAGCTGTCCAAGGAGATGGTCGCGCTCGCCGAGAAGCTCGGGATCGTCCAGTGGATCAGCCTCGGGGCGATCCCGGCGGCGGTGCCCCACACCCGCCCCGTGCCGATCCTCGGGACCACCTCGAAGCCGGGGCTCCTCCGCGGCGACGTGCAGCCGGGCCCGACCGGGACCCTCCGCGTTCCCGCGGCCTGCATCTCCGTGCTGGACGTGGCCGTCTCGAAGGCCGGCATCCCCTCGGTCGGGTACTTCGCCCAGGTGCCGCACTACGTCAACGGGCCCTACGCCACGGCCGCGCTGGCCCTCCTCGAGGCGGTCAACCGGCATCTCGAGATCGAGGTCACGCCGGGACCGCTCGCGAACGAGGCGATGCTCCTGCGCCAGCGGCTCGACGCGGCGACCTCGGCCGACGACAGCACGCGGCAGTACGTCGAGCGCCTCGAGACGATGACCGACGAGGCCCGACTGCCCGAGGGCGATGACCTGATCGCCGACATCGAGCGCTTCCTCCGCGAGCGCGGCAACGAGCTCGGCGGCTCGGGCCGCCCGAACTGAGCCACCCGAACCAGCCGGCCCCACTCCCGCACGAGGCTCGACCACCGATGACCTTCGACCTGCCCGACGACCCGAATGCCGACGCGCCTCGCGCCTGGCCGCCGATCCTCGTGCTCGGCCGCGACACCTGCGAGGACACGACGATGTCCCGCGAGCACCTCGCGGCGCGCGGCATCCCGTTCGACTACCGGAAGGTCGACGAGGACCCGGGCGCGGATGCCTGGATCCGGCGTCTGAACGACGGCAACTGGGTCACGCCGACGATCCTCATCGGCGATCCGGACGCCCCGTCGGCGACCCTTCGGGAGCCGTCCAATGAGGCCCTCGACGAGGCGATCGAGCGCGCCCCGGCGACGCGCTGACTACTCGGATCCGGCGTCCTTCAGTCGGTACAGGGCCTTCATCGTCGAGAGCTTCGGCGCGAACTCGTCCCGAAGGGCGTTCACGGCGTGGCGCTCGACATCGAGCTCGCGGGCGATGTCGCGCAGGGTGTCCGTCTCGGCGATGCTGATGTCGTCGTCGGCCGCGCTCACGAGGTAGCAGCACCGGAGCAGGTCCAGGCGCTCCTCCTCGGTCGAGAGCTCCCGGAACTGCCGGGTCACGAGATAGTCCTCGGTCCCGCCGACGAGGAGCGACTGGCTCCGGGCCATCTCCGCGACGAGCACGGCCTGGGCCTCGGGCAGGTGGCCGTGCTCGGCGACGAGGGCCTCGATGCGGCCCTCCTCCACGGCGCTGATGTCGAGGTCCGCCGCGGCGACTCGGGTGAGGATGTAGGCGAAGGCCGCAAGGAAGCGCGCTCGGTCCCGGGGCAACGCTTCGAGCTGGCCGACGATCCGTCGAACGGTCTCGGTGTCGCGGGCGTCCGCGGCGCCCGCCTCCCCCGTTGCCTGCGGGTTGCTGCCGCCGAGGAAGTGCTGCCAGCCCATCGCCCGCAGTATCGACCAGATTCCGGACGGCTGCGGGCGGCTCGCCCTCAGGCGGCGGGGCGGTCAGGCCGCGAGGGCGGTCAGGCTGCGAGGGCCGGGGCGTAGCCCGGGATCGTGACCTCGATGAGGGGGCTGTGGACGTACATCGTCTCGGGATCGCGCCGCCAGGCGCGGGCCACCTGGTCGAGGATCGGGCGGCGCTCCGCTGGATCGTCGATGACCCGGGCCGTGGCCGGGAGATCGGCCGAGATCGGGCCCTTGAGATGGAACGTCAGGCGGTTGTCGGCGCGGAGGTTCGAGATCCAGGCCCGCTCGCGATCCTTGTTCGGGATCCCGGAGATGTAGAGCCGGCCGCCGAAGTTGAAGAACACGATCTCGATGCGGCGCGGCTCGCCCGACCGGCGGCCGGTGGTCGTGATGTCGATCGTGTGGCCGCGGGCGAGGGCCTGGGTGATGGCTGGGTCCATGTGGCGGTGCTTCCCGAGTTCCGGGCAACCGATGTGGTTGCGATGTCAACGATCCTACCACCTCCGCAGCGGCGGACCCGCCCTACAGCTCGTCCCCGCAGCCGCCGACGCCGAGGCCCTGCTGGTCGACGAGGATGTCGCCGGCGGTTACTGGCCTCGGGACCAGGCCCAGCTGGGTCATGTACCGAATCGACGCCGTCCACCCCGCTGGGTCGACGAAGCCGTAGTCGGGCGTGTCGTTGGGCCCCAGGTTCGCCGGCGCCCAGGTCGCGATCGTCGCCTGCAGGATCGCCTGCTGGGTCGCGCGATCCTGGCCGAGGTCCGGCACGGCCGCTATCGATGCGTCGAGGCCCTGCAGGGGATCCGCGGCGATCTGGCACATCGCCCGGATCGTGTCGTTGGTGAAGCGGACGAGCGCCTCACGCTTGGCCGCGAGCGTCGCCGTCGACGCAATCAGTCCCGGGCCAGGCAGGGCGATGACCTGGTCGACGTGCAGCACGTTCACGGGGGTGCCGGCGAGCTGGGCCTGAACCGGTTCGTTGTTCGTGAACCCGGTCGCGGCATCGACCTGGCCCTGCTGGAGCGCCGTGCCCTGACCGAAGTCCGGATACGGCACGACGGTGACGTCGGACGGCGTGAGGTTCGCCGATCCGAGGAGGGCCTGGAGCATCACCCACGACGACCCGTACTCCCCAGGCGTGCCGATGCGCTTGCCCTTGAGGCCGGCTGCCGTGGAGATGCCGGACGACTGCTTCGTGAACACGATGTTCGGGAACGTGCCGTAGATCGTGGCCAGGTACTTGATGGGGATGCCCTGGCTCACCGCGGGCACCACGCTCGTCCCGTCGGCCACCCCGACGTCGATCGCGCCCTGACCGACGAGCGTGATGAGGTTCGGGTCGATCTGGTTCTGGAACGTCACGCTCAACCCGTCGCGTGCGTAGTAGCCCGCCTGCTGAGCGAGGTAGAACGGCGCGAACTGGACGCTCGGGATGTAGCCCAATCCGACCACGAGCCCGGTCACCCCCGATGGCAGCATCGTCGGGGCGGGGGCACTCGTGGCGAGCGATGGCGAGACGCTCGACGAGGAGCACCCGGCGACGATCGTCGCGAGGACGAGAGAGACGGCGAAGCCGGAACGGGGAACCGACACGGGGCGACCTCCTGGGCTGGCGATCAGCGGACGCCCACGAGGGTCCGCTCGACGAGGACGACGACGAGATACAGGACGATGCCGATGAGGGCGATCGTCAGGAGCGTGGCGAAGAGCAGCGGGGTGTCGAACAGGCTCCCGCGGGCGAGATTCACGAGGACCCCGAGACCCTGGTCGGCGCCGGCCCACTCCCCGACGATCGCTCCCACGACCGCGAGCGTGACGCCCACGCGCAGGCCGCCGAAGATCGAGGGCATTGCCGCCGGGATTTCGAGGGTCAGCAGGACCTGGCGTCGCGTCGCCCGGAGGCTCCGGGCCAGCTCGAGGAGATTGGCGTCGACCGCCCGGATCCCGACCATCGTCGCCACGGCGATCGGGAAGAACACGATCAGCGCGCAGATGACGACCCGTGCGCCGAGCCCCGGTCCGAACCACAGCACGAGCACGGGGGCAAGGGCCAGGATGGGCGTGGCCTGGGCCGCGACGATGTAGGGCGACAGGAGGCGCTCCGCGAGGCTCGAGCGGGCGAGCACGTAGCCGACGCCGAGCGCCGCCGCGGTTCCGACGGCAAAGCCGATCGCGATCTCGAGGAGCGTCGTCCCGGTGTGCCGCTCGAGCAGCCCACTCCCCCAGCCCGCGACGAAGCGGGACAGGACCGTCTCGGGCGGCGGCAGGATGAAGACCGGGTAGCCGCCGATCAGGATCACGAGCTTCCAGGCCCCGAGGAACACGGCCAGCGCGACGAGGACCGCCACGATCGAGCGCGCCGACCCCCCGAGGCGGCCGGAGGTTGCGGCCAGCGCCGTCATGCCGCCGACGCCTCGATCGAGGGGCCCGGAATCGAGGACGCCAGCGCCCGGCGGACGGCCGCCGCCAGCTCGCCCGCCTCGGGCTCGTCGAGGAGCTCGAGGCGGCGCGGCCGCGGGAGCGCGATTCGCACGTCCGCGACGACGCGGCCCGGCCGCGCCGACAGCACGACCACCCGATCCGCCAGGAGCAGGGCCTCGGGGATCGAGTGGGTCACGACGACGATCGTCGTGGGATCCGCGGCCCACAGCCCGAGGAGCTCGAGATTGAGGCGCTCGCGGGTGAGCTCGTCGAGCGCGCTGAGTGGCTCGTCGAGCAGGAGGATCTCAGGCGACAGCGCGAGCCCGCGCGCGAGGGCCGCTCGCTGCCGCATCCCGCCGGACAGCCGGGACGGCACGAGCGCGGAGGCGGCGGTGAGCCCGACGAGCCCGAGCAGCTCGCCGACACGGCGCTCCCGCTCGGGACGCGGCCAGCCCGCGAGCTCGAGCGGATAGGCGACGTTCGAGGCGACGCTGCGCCACGGCAGGAGCCGCGGCTCCTGGAACACGAGCCCGATCCGGGGATCGGGTCGGGTGATCGGCGAGCCGTCGAGCAGCACCTGGCCTCGATCCGGCCCCAGGAGCCCGGCCATGAGGCGTAGCGCCGTGCTCTTCCCGGAGCCATTCGGGCCGATGAGCGCCACGATCTGGCCGGGAGCGATGATCAGGTCGAGCCGGTCGAGCGCGACGAGCCGGTTCCGTCCCCGGGCCTCGAACGATCGGGTCACGTCGCGCAGCTCGAGCCGGCCGGTCACGCCGACACCGCTTCGCGCTCGCGGTCTGCGGCCGCGCGCGCGGCCTGGAGGGCCGGATGGGCCGCGAGGTACAGCCGGAACTGGCGGCCGTAGCGCTCGCCCACGGAGGGATCCGGCTCGATCCGGCGTTCGATCCGGGACATGGCCTCGATCGCCTCGCGCAGGCCGGGATGCGCGCCGACGCCCGCCGCGGCGAGGATCGCCGAGCCGACCATCGCCGTCTCGAGGATCGCCGGAACCTCGACGGGCAGGCCAAGGACATCGGCCTTGATCCGGTTCCAGGTCTCGCTCCGAGCGGGGCCGCCGGCGACCCGGATGACGCGAACCTTCGCGCCGGCGCGCTCGATGCCCGAGACGAGGTGCCGGATGGCCAGGGCCGATGCCTCGAGGACCGCGCGCGTGAGGTGCGCTCGACGGTGGCCGAAGGTGAGCCCCACGAAGGCGCCGCGAGCGTTCGGATCCCACAGCGGCGAGCGCTCCCCGGCGAGGTACGGCAGGAACACGAGGCCGTCCGCGCCCGCCTCCGTGGCTCCCGCCTCCGCGATCAGCTGCTCCGTGGTCCAGCGGCCGCCGAGGAGGCCATCGCGCAGCCAGTCCAGCGCCGCGCCGGTCGCGGCGAATGCGCCGCCGATCAGCCACAGTCCCGGCATGGGGGCTGGATTCGTGAACGATCCGGCGGCCTGCAGCGGCCGATCCCAGTACAGCCCGAAGCCACCGGCCGCGCCGCCGACGTCGAGGCCATCGCCGGGCTCGAGCAGTCGTGCGCCGTGGGCGCTGGCGTGCGCGTCCACGAGCCCGGCCACGATCGGCGTCCCGGCCCCGATCCCGAGGTGCTCGGCCGCATCGGCCCGCAATCGCCCGAGCACGTCGCCGGACGCGATCGGGTCGCCGAACCGATCGGCGGACAGGCCCGCGACAGCGGCGGCCGGACCCACGTTGGGCGTCGTCCCCGGCAGGTACGTGCTCGCGGCGACGCCGGTCAGCCGAAGGCCCAGCGCCTCCCAGGTGTTGAGATACCACCGCGCTGCGTGCGCTCGATCCGGCTCGTGCTGCTCCAGCCAGGCCACCGCGGGCACGATCCCGAGCCCCCAGCCTCCGAGCCCGGATGCCGCCCGGAGCTCCGCGGCGATCGAGGCCGGCCGCGCGTCCTGCCAGGTGATCGCGGGGGCGACGGCGCGGCCGTCCGCGTCGACGGCGACGAGCGTGGGTCCGTGCCCATCGAGGCCCACGCCGATGACGTCCAGCGCTGCGGCTCCGACCGCCGCCTCGGCGGCGTCCATGGCCTCGCGCGAGGCCTCGCCGATCGCGAGCCACCACGCCTCGGGGTCCTGCTCCGCCCGCCCGGTCGACTGATCGAGCGCCATCTCGATCGGCTGCCGCCCGAGCCCGAGCAGACGACCGTCGAGCCCGACGACGCCGACCTTGGCCTCGGTCGTGCCGAGATCGATGCCAAGCGCCGCGGACACCGTTCCGCGGCCGGTGCTGCCACCCGCGCGGCGGCTCATGCGGCCTCCGATGCCGCGAGGACCGCCTCGCCCGTCGCTGCATCCGTGACGAGCATGTTGACGAGGCCACCGCGGATGGCGGCAAGGATCGGGACGACCTTCGCCCTGCCAGCCGCGACGCCGATCACGATCGGGATCCTGGGGAGCCGCGAGGCATCGAACGCGACCGTCCGCGCGCGGAGCTCCGGCGCGACGAGCCGGCCATCGGCGGCGAACGGCGCGATGAGGAGCTCGCCCACAGCGCCGTCGGACTCGAGCTCGGCCATGGAGGCCGGCCCGACGTTCGCCTCGCTCCAGCTCGGCCCCCCGATCCCGACGAGCACGACGTCGAGCCGATCCCACAGCGCACGGATCGTGGCGATGCCCGGGTCGGCCCACAGGGCATCGCGGGTCTCGCGTCGCTCGAGGACACCCGGCGCGAGCAGGGCCCGCGGCGTCGCCCCGAGGGCCTCGGCGATCCGGCGGAAGGGCTCGGGTCCCGCGGACGAGACCCAGAAGCCGCCGCACATCGGCACCACCGTGGCATCGATCGGCGGCTCCAGCGGTTCGAGCGCCTCGGCCGTGGCGGCAACGCTGGAGCCCGCGCCGATCCCGATCACCTGGCCATCGCGGACGGCCGCCCGGAGGACCTGCGCGGCCGTGGCGCCGAGGCGTCGCCGGGCGGCGGGCTCGCTCCCCTCGAGGGTCGGCGCGAGGTGGACCGCGCGAAGGCCGAACCGCTCTCGGAGGCGATCCGCCGTGGCGGGCCGCGGCCCGTCGTCGACGATCCGGATGTCGACGATTCCCGAGGCGCGGGCCTGCTTGAGCAGCTTCGAGACCTGCGGCCGGGTTACGCCCACGAGCGACGCGATCCGCTCCTGGGTCTCGCCGTCCTCGTAGTACAGGCGGCTCACCCGGACCAGCGTCGTCCGGTCACTCACGGCACGTTTGTTGCGTGCAGATGTGCCACACGCCCATGATCGGCGCCCGGGCGGGCGCCGTCAACCGATCAGGGGCGCTTGCCCTGGGCCCGCAGCTCGGCCTTCTTCGCGCGCTTGCCGGCCTGATAGGAGGCCAGCGCCTCGGGCGAGTCCACGTCGCCGAGCGTCGGGTGCGCGGGCATGACCTCGGCCATACCCGGCAGCGAGACCCCGAGCTGCTTGCCGAGGATCGCGAGGACGGATCGGGCCTTCATCTCGCCGAAGCCCGGCAGGGCGAGGAGCCGAGCCTGGAGGTCGCGTCCGTCCTTCGCCTCGCGCCAGATCCGGCTGGCATCCCCGTCATAGTCCCGGGCGATCGCGCCGCACAGGGCCTGGACCTTCGCGGCCATCGCGCCGGGAAAGCGATGGAGCGCGGGACGCTCCCGGAAGACGCGATCGAGCTCCGCGGGATCGATCGCCGCGATCCGCTTCGCGTCGAGATGCCCGATGCGCTGACGGAGGTCCCATGGCCCGGCGAAGGCCTTCTGGACGGTCACCTGCTGATCGAGCGCGAACCCGATGAGCAGGGCCAGCGGGTCCCGGGCGATCAGCCGATCGGCGTCGTCGTTGCCGGTGAACGGGAGGGAGTCTGCAGCCTGGGTCGATGCCATGGCCGCGATGGTAATCGGGCCTCGGGATTGCAAGGCCGGCGCAACGTGCAACGCGCCTGAAAGGCGCCCCCGTGCCCCTCCGGGGGTACGATCAACACGAACCGGAGGTTGCCTCGATGACGGGTCAGCGCCGCTCACCGGCCTCTGAATCCGGACGCAGGGACGGGACTCCCATGGTCCCCGACCTGGCCAGCACCGCGGACCCGACCCGCGGAACGAGCAACCTCGCCTCCGTGCCCCGCGCGGGCAATGTCAGCAGCGACACGCGGGCGGGCCATTCGGGGTGATCCGGGGCGAGCGGCGATCCGCCTCACGGGCGTGAGCGCCCGCCGAGGATCACCACGGTCGAATCTGCCGGACCCGCGCTCGATGCGAGCGCGGGTCCTTGTCACTCCAGGACGATCCGGACCCCGTCGCCGTCCTCATCCTCGACATCGAGGAGCGGGCCGAGGAGCCCGGTCGAGATCGCGTTCTGGAGCTCGGAGACCTGATCCGTCGAGAGACCCGGGACGCGGCCCAGGGCGAACCGCCCGAGCGAGGTTGGGATCCGCAGGTCGACGACCCGTCGCCCACCCTCGCGGACCTCGATCCGCGCGAACTTCGCGCCGCTCTTCTTCGGGCCGTCGGCTTCGGCCTCGCCGTCGGCGTCCGTGTCGGCGGCCAGCGGGGCTGCGGCCGCAAAGCCGGTGTGAGCGGCCATCCGGCCGGCGGCGACCGCGTCCTGCCCGGCCTGCAGCGCATCGAGGATCGGAGCCGCCTCCTCCGCGCTCAGCCGGCCCGTGGCCACGAGCTCGAGGACCCAGGCCAGGGCGTCGTCCGGCATCTCAGGCCCCCTCGACGGCGGCGAGGCGTGTCGTCGCGGTCTCGACGTCGATCTCGCCGCGCTCGAGGGCCTTGAGGATGTCCAATCGAGCGGCGTCCGCAGCGGTCCTCGCGGGGGCCGCGAATTCGGGCATCGGCTCCGAGTCGCCATCGCTCGCGTCGCCGGTTGCCTGCCCCGTTGCGTCGCCCGTCGGGGTCGTCGCCGCGGACACGGCCGGAGGGGCATCGCGCGGCTCGACGACCCGGAGGTCGCCGGAGACCGACTTGTAGGTGAGGGTCGGGCCGCCGCGGCCGACGCTGAGGGTCTTCCGCCCAGGCCCCGATGACGAGCGATGGTCGAGGTCGGTGCGGAGGTCGCCGGTCACCGTCTGGGCCTCGACCTGGACGCTCCCGCGGGACACGATCGTGACGTCGCCACTGATCGACTTGATCGCGTATGGACCCTTGCCGCTCAGCTCGGCGTCGATCTTCAGGTCGCCGGAGGTCGTGGCGAGGTCGAGCCGGGTGAGCCGCGGCGCCCGCACCGTGGCGTCGCCCGAGATGGTCCGGGCGGAAAGCTCGATCGGCACGACGGCCTCGATTCGCAGGTCGCCGCTGACATCCTCGATCTCGATGTCGCCGCCGAAGTCCTGGACGATCAGGTCGCCCGACGTCGTCCGGAACCGGCCGGGCGCGGCGATGCCCGTGACCGAGACATCCGCGCTCGCCGTGTCGATCGCGACTCGCGTCGCCCTCGGCAGCTCGATGACGAGGTCCGGCGACATGCCGTCGGATCCCAGGGCCAGGCTCCCGATCTGGAGCGACAGCCCGAACTTCGACTTGAGGACGAGCTCCAGGACGCCCTGCTCGGCGGTGACCTGGAACCGCTCGGCGATCGAACGTCCGGTGAGGTCCCGGACGCGCGCGAGCTCGCCGTCGACGGCCTGGACCGAGGCGGTTCCCGATGGCATCCGGAGCGCGAATCGACCGTGGCTGCCGAGCTGGTGCTCGAGGGCCGCGGCCTCGGTGGTGGTGGTCATGACCGGCTCCTTCCCAGCTGCCGGATCGCGGTGGCCGCGTCGTCGGCGGTGATCTCGTGGCGGGCCAGCTGCTGGAGGATCTCCTGGCGGGCGGCCTGCACCTCCGCAGCCGAGCCTCCCCCGGAGCCAGCGGCGTCCTCGCTCGTGGCGTCGTCGTCGCGCGGCCCGAACCCGAGGGCCCGGACGAGCGCCTCGACCCGGGATCGCACGGTTGGATAGGACAGCCCCAGCTCGCGCTCCATGTCGCGGAGGTTGCCCCGCGACCGGAGGAAGCTCTCGAGGATCGCCATTTGCTCGCGGCTCAGGCGCCCGAAGCGCCCGACGCTGAAATCGCCCTCGAGGGTGGTGCCGCAGACGCGGCAGTGGAGGCGGGTGACGGATAGCTCGCCCGCGCAGACGGGGCAGGTGGCAATGGCGTCGTGGGGCATCTGGTCGTCGTGGGTTCCTCGGTGCGGATACCGAGGTTATCCCACAGCGACTTTCACTTTGTCAAGCTGCGGTTTCGAAAACCTGATACCAACATCCTCGCTTCGAGCAGAGCGCGGGCGCCACCGCGCCGGCTACACCGCGAGGACGATTGGCGGCGCGCTCGAGTCCGGCAGCGCCTCCTGGCTCGCGCCGGGAAAGAAGAACCCGAGCATCAGGTTCGAGGCGATCCGATCCACGGCGTAGCGATTCACCTCGACGTAGGCCCGCTCGCTGACGCCCCCGCCGGGCTGCGCCGGCACCGAGATCGCGACGTCGTGAAGGGCGACGTAGGCGCCTCGCGGTCGCGCCAGCGCCCGCGCGGGATCGAAGCCCGGCGCGGTCGGGAGGCGGGCCTCGAGGTGATACGGACCGAGGTCGAGGTCGATCGGGTACCACTG
Source organism: Candidatus Limnocylindrales bacterium (assembly GCA_036273395.1). GTDB lineage: Bacteria > Chloroflexota > Limnocylindria > Limnocylindrales > CSP1-4 > UBA5189. The sequence continues at coordinate 2,752 of DASUHU010000058.1, read as the reverse complement.
GGCGTGGACCCCGAACGGGGGCGGCTCCATGGCGACGAGGAGGATCTCGTCGGGCTCGATCGTGACCCGCTCCTGGCGCCGTGGGGGTCCGCCGCCGAGCGGAAACCGATGCACGGCCTCGATCGGGAGCTGGAGCGGGACGCCGCTCGCATCGCTTGCGACCCGGGCGCGATCGGCGGTCCCGGTCACGACGGCGAGCGGCGTGAAGACCTCGACCTGCATGTTCACCCCCCGGCGGTGCGACGGCAGGATCGCCCGACCGGGCCTCGAGTGACAGACCCGTCCGTACCGGGCGGGTCAAGGCGGTCGTACCGAGGCTCGAGATCGCGGTTCCCGACGGCACCGGCTCGGGCCTGCCACCATGACCGCGTGACCCGTCCCGCTGCCGCCGACCTCCTGCGCGGCGTCGGACTGCTCGCCGACGGTCCGTCCCGGTGGGGACAGCCGGTCGCGGGGCGAGGGCCGGGGTTGTACCTGGTGGAGCTCCCCGCGCCCCAGCCGGGCCCGAGCATCGATCTCGCGGCGATCGGCCGCTGGATCGAGCATGTCCCGAACCTCCGGCTCGATGGCACGCGGCCCACGGGCAAGGCCCTCGCAGCGCGGCTCGCCGCGTTCTGGCTGGCCGATGCCAGCGTCATCTACGCCGGCGCGACCCGCACCTCGATCGGGGGTCGAGTGACCGCGCTCCAGGGCCACGTCCTGGGCGAGCCCCGCGGCCATGCCGATGGCCAGTGGCTCCACGTCCTGCGGGAGCTGCCGACGGCGCGGGTGTGGTGGGCGGCGACGAGCGCGCCCGAGGAGTACCTCGACGCCGTCCTCGAGGCCTTCGCAGCGGCCGGGCCCGTCCCGACCGAGGCCGCCGCCGGGCGCCCCCCGGGGGCGTTGCTCGTGCCGTGGGCGAACCTGCGGCGGCCGACCGGCGAACGGCAGGCGACCGGGATCACGGGCTCCGTGCTGCCGTTGCCACCGGAGCCACCGAAGCCGGGGGCGCGGGTGGTCGAGGTACCGGCGGGCGATGCCGATGGGGCTCGGCTCGAGGAGCGGGGCACGGGAACGCGGCGCCGGGCGCCATCACCGGGCGCGGAGCCGGCGCCGGCCCGGAGTGGCGCCACGCGTCGTCGAGGAGCCAGCTCGGGCTCCGGCGGGCCGCCCGTCCCGGGACCGGTCGAGGTCACCCCCGAAGCCCACGCGGCGATGATCGCGGAGCTCGACGTCCTGACCCGCGTCCGGCGGCCCGAGGTCGTGGCACGGATCAAGTCCGCCCGAGAGCTCGGCGACCTCCGGGAGAACGCGGAGTACCACGCCGCCCGCGAGGAGCAGTCGTTCCTGGAGGGTCGAGTCCAGCTCCTGGAGCAGCGGCTGCGGCGAGCCGTCATCGTGGAGACGGCGGGCGGCGCCACGGCCGGCGGGGCGACCCTCGGCTCGCGAGTGACCGTGGACACCGCCGGCGAGGAGCTGACGTACACCCTCGTCGGCAGCACCGAGGCCAACCCCGCCGCCGGCCGCATCAGCACGTCGAGCCCGGTCGGCTCGGCGCTCCTCGGGAGCGTTGCGGGCTCCGAGGTCACGGTTCGGACGCCGCGCGGTGATGTCCGCTACCGCGTCATCGCCGTCGAGTGACGGCGTCGGAGCTGGCGGCCAGATGAGCCGGATCCTCTACCGCGAGGCCGCGATCGCCGACGGCCGATCGGACCGCCTCGCGCTCGAGCAGAGCGTCCTCGTCGAGGATGGCCGGATCGCCTGGATCCGGCCCTCGGACGCCGAGCCCGATCCCGGGCGGGATGCCCCGATCGAGGTCGTCGACGCGGCGGGCGCGACGATCGTGCCCGGCATGATCGACGGCCACAGCCACGTCACGCTGCCGGGCGGCGCCCATTGGATCGCGAGGATCGACGATCCGGTCGAGACGCTGCTCGCGGTGGCCGAGCACAACGGCGACCTCCAGTCGCGCTCGGGTGTCCGCTGGGCCCGCGATGTCGGCTCGCCCCGGCTCACCGATCCGGAGACCGGGGTCACCCAGGCGCTGGCCCTCGGCGTCCGATCACGCTGGGCTGGCCGGCGTGAGATGCCGTACCTCCGCTCGGGCGGCACGTGGCTCGACCGCACCGGGACCCTCCCGCCGGCGGCGCACACCGTCGTCGCCCACGACGCGGACGAGCTGGTCGCGAACGCGGTCCAGCAGCTCGACGAGGGAGCCGACTTCCTCAAGCTCTACCTCCAGGGGCCCGAGGCCGGCGTCTCGCCGTGGTCGGCCGAGGAAGTGACCCGTGTGACCGCGATGGCCCATGAGCGCGGAGCCCGTGTCACGGCCCACGCCAACGAGCTCGACGGCGCTCGCGCGGGCGTCCACGGCGGCGCGGACTCGATCGAGCACGGCGACGAGCTCGATGCCGATCTCGCGGTCGAGATGGCCCGCCGCGGCACGTTCCTGGTCTCGACGATCGCCGTCTACGACTCGTGGCTGACCTTCCATCGGACGACCACGATCCCGCGCTTCGCCGCGCCCGAGGCGCCGGGACGCCTGGAGGCCCGTCGCGAGCGGGCCCGCGAGAGCGTCCGGCTCGCCCGCGCCGCGGGCGTGAAGATCGCGGCCGGCACGGATTTGGGCGGCGGCTCGCTCCGGGCCAACCAGCTGGCCTGGGTCGTGGAGGGGCTGGTGGCCGCGGGCCTGGAGCCGTGGGAGGCGCTCGGTGCGGCGACGTGGCGCGGCGGGGAGCTCCTCGGCGAGGCCGACGGCGGCATCGTGCGGGAG
>DASUHU010000057.1:0-2146 GCA_036273395.1 Candidatus Limnocylindrales bacterium | reverse complement strand
AAGGTGAAGAACGAGATTCCGATCGGCAGGAGGATCGACGCCCACGGCAGCGCGGGCATTCCCGCGGCACCGAGCACGTCGTTCCACGACGCCACCGCGAAGTTCGCGTACTTGAACCAGGCCAGGAGGGCGACGTTCAGGACGACGCCGAGGGCGAGGATCCGGCGCGCGGCCGGGATGTCGCCGGCGTCGACACGCTGTTCGAGCCGGAGGCCGATGACGTAGTTCGCCGCGATCGAGGCCAGCAGGCCGAGGACGAAGGCGCCGGCGCCCCAGGCGTAGAACAGCAGGCTGGCGACGAGCAGCAACAGGTTCCGCGCCCGCCGTGGGGCGAGGTGGTACGTGATCAGGACGGGGGGCAGGAAGAAGAAGACGAACGTGACCGAGGAGAAGACCACGGGCTCGAACGATAGGGCCGGTCAGGCCCCGCCGTCAGGAGGCCGGCTGCCCGGCCGCCAGGGGCGTGCGCTCGGCCGCGCCGCTGAACCGATCGTCCGGCCGGCCGAGGACCACGAGCCGCAGCCCCGCCGCGGCTACGGCCGCCGGGTCGGCCACCGATCGGGTGTCGAACACGAGGTCGCCACGCATCGCCGTCGCGATCGGGCTCCAGTCGAGGCTTCGGTAGTCCGGCCACTCGGTGGCGATGACGATCGCATCGGCCCCGCTCGCCGCGGCCTCCGGATCGACGGCGATCTCGAGGGCGGGATCGGCGAGACGTGCCCGCCGCACGGCGCGCGGGTCCGTCGCGACGACGCTCGCTCCGGCGCTCCGCAGGCGCTCGACGATCGCGAGGGCGGGCGACTCGCGGACGTCGTCCGTGTTGGCCTTGAAGGCGAGGCCGAGGACGGCGATTCGGCTGTCGCCCAGTGGCCGGCCGAGCAGCCGCGCGAGGCGCTCGACGATCGCCCCCTGGTGGGTTGCGTTCGATCGCTCGACTGCGGCGATGAGCGGTGCCTCGATCGCGGCGCGGACCGACTCGACCGCGAGCGCCGTCGACTGCTCGGGCAGGCACGAGCCACCGAAGCCCGGCCCGGCATCGAGGAACGCCCGGCCGATCCGGGGATCGAGGCCGATTCCGTCGGCGACGGCGCGGACGTCGGCGCCGATGGCCTCGCTGAGCCGGGCGAGCTCGTTCGCGTAGCCGATCTTCATCGCCAGGAAGACGTTCGAGGCGAGCTTGATGAGGGCGACCGAGCCGGCGTCGGCGACGAGCCGTTCCGAGTCGATGCCGGCATACAGGTCGAGGACCGCCCGGGCGGCCGGCTCATCGCGGGGCTCGACCCAGCCGGCCACGAGGCGGCCCGGCTGCTCGAAGTCGCGGAGCGCCGATCCCTCGCGCATGAACTCCGGGTTCGTGACGATGGAGGCCTGGTCGGCCCGGCCGCCACGCAGCTCGGCCAGCGCCGCCGGCCCGTGGAGCGGGAGCGTGGAGCGGACCACGATCGTGTGCGTGGCATCGGTGGCCGCGAGGAGGCCGCCGACGGCGGCCCGAACGTTCCGGATCGACAGCGGGCCGGTGGCGTCGGTCGGCGTGTTGACGATGACGAACGAGCAGGTGACACCGGCCGGCGGGAGCGGATCCGTCGTGAAGGTGACCCGCGAGCCGAGCTCGATCAGGGCCTCCCTCAGGCCCGGCTCGAAGATCGGCGGCTCGCCGGCGCGCAGGCGCTCGATCCGGGCGGCATCGACGTCGGAGACGACGAGCTCGTGACCGAGCTTCGCCAGGCCGACCGCCGTGACGAGACCGACGTGGCCGGCTCCGACGAGGAAGAGTCGCATGGGCCCGCTCATGCTAGCAACACCCGCCGGAGCCCCGCTCAGGCGGTGGCGACGCTCGCGGGCACCTCGGCCGAACCGCGCTCCAGGCGCTCTCGCAGACCGACGGCGAACGCGCGGGAGACCACGTCGGGGCGCAGCGCGGCCGCCGCCGCGGCGGCAGCGGCATGGGCCGCTTCGGTCGCGAGCTCGGGCGCCGACAGCAGCGCCGCGGCCAGTCCGTTCGAGCCGGGCGAGCTCGAGCCGGCCGCGTCCGAGCCTGCCGAGTCCGCGCCGGCCGAGTCCGCGCCGGCCGAGTCGAAGGTCAGCCCGAAGCGCTCGTCGACCACTTCGGCCAGGCCCGAGTCGGCGGGCACGATGGCCGGCAGGC
>DASUHU010000056.1:0-3014 GCA_036273395.1 Candidatus Limnocylindrales bacterium | reverse complement strand
GTTCGGCCACGGCCGCGGCAAGGGCGACCGAGAGCGCCTCGGCCTGCGGGGCGCCGGCCCGACGCTGGTGATCACCGACCTCGGCGTGTTCCGGCCCGACCCCGAGACCAGCGAACTGGTGCTCTCCCAACTGCACGACGGTATCGAGGTCGACCAAGTGCGCGAGGCGACGGGCTGGGAGCTCAAGGTCTCCCCGGATTTGTCGCGCACTCAAGCCCCGACCGAAGCCGAACTCAAGACCCTGCGTGAATTGAAGGCAGCCTGATGACAGACGCATTCGTACTCGACGCCATCCGCACCCCGTTCGGCCGCTACGGTGGCGCGCTCGCCGGTGTCCGCCCCGACGACCTGGCCGCGCACGTGCTCCGGGAATTGGGGAACCGTAACGATCTCGATCCGTCTACTGTGGACGAGGTGATCCTCGGCGACGCGAACCAGGCCGGCGAGGACAACCGCAACGTCGCCCGGATGGCGCTCCTGCTCGCGGGCCTCCCGGTCGAGGTGGCGGGCCTCACGGTCAACCGGCTCTGCGGCTCGGGCCTCCAGGCGATCAACTCGGCGGCCCACGCGATCGCCGTCGACGACGGCGACGTGTTCATCGCCGGCGGGGTCGAGTCGATGACCCGTGCGCCGTACGTCATGGCCAAGCCCGAGACCGCCTACCACCGAGGCAACCGCGAGCTCTACGACTCGACGCTCGGCTGGCGGTTCGTCAACCCGAAGCTCGCGGCGATGCACTACCCGTACTCGATGGGCGAGACCGGAGAGAACGTCGCCGAGCGCTGGTCGGTCAGCCGGCAGCGCCAGGACGAGTTCGCCCTGCGGTCCCACCAGCGTGCGGTCGCGGCGATCGAGGGCGGGCTGTTCGACGACCAGCTCGTGCCGGTCGAGGTCCCACAGCGGAAGGGCGACCCGATCGTGGTCCTGCGCGACGAGCACCCCCGCGCGGACACCTCGATGGAGGCCCTCGCGAAGCTTCGCCCGGCGTTCCGCGAGGGCGGATCCGTGACGGCTGGCAACTCCTCGGGCATCAACGACGGGGCCGCGGCGGCCCTCCTCGTCGAGGCGGGGCGCGCGCAGGAGCTGGACCTCCGCCCGATGGCCCGCGTCGTCGCGACCGCGGTCGCGGGGGTGGATCCGGCGATCATGGGCACGGGTCCCGTGCCGGCCGTCCGGAAGGTGCTGCAGCGTTCCGGCCTGACCGTCGAGGACCTCGATCTCGTGGAGCTCAACGAGGCCTTCGCCTCGCAGTCGGTCGTCTGCATCGACGAGCTGGGCCTCGATCCCGAGAAGGTCAACGTCAACGGCGGCGCGATCGCCCTCGGGCACCCGCTCGGGGCCAGCGGTGGCCGCCTGGTGACGATGCTCGTCCACGAGCTCCGGCGCCGGAATCTCCGCTACGGCCTCGCGACGATGTGCATCGGTGTCGGCCAGGGCATCGCCACGGTCGTGGAGCGCATCGAGGGCTGACCGGCGCGCTCACGCGGACGGGCCCGGCAGGCAACATCGGACGGGTCCGGGAGGCATCCTCGGACGGGCCCCGCAGGCATCCGCGGACGGGCCCGGCAGCGATCCTCGGGGCGGGCCCGGCAGGCATTCTCGGGGCGGGCCCGCGCCAGGAGACTCCCTCATCCGCCGCTCAGGCGCGACGTATCCAGCTCCGGACCCTCCGCGGCTCCGGGCGCGCTCTTCCGATAACGAAGCCGGGAACTGAGAAACGGTCCGGATCGGTCCAAGCCTGCTGCGGCGAGGGTCCGGGATTCCGGTCGACGATCGGATACGTCGCAGTCCATCGGCAGGTGATCGAGACGAGCCGCCTGGCGCGGTGCCGTGGCGCGGCCCAGGACGGGCGACGCGGGTGGCTACCGGCGGCGCGGGTGGCTCCGGGCGCCGGCGAAGTCAGTCTCGGGCGAGCGCCTCGATGGCCCGGATGAGGGCATCCTCGAGCGTCAGGTCGCCGTGGGTCGCGGACGCGGCGGCCCGCACGCCAACCGGCGCCTGCATCGCGGCGAGCCAGACGCCGCAATCGCCGATGACCCGATCCGCGAAGTGGACCGCCTCGCCTTCGGTCGTCTCGGGGAGGAGCACCTGGAAGCGCGTGTCGGCGGAGCGCGTGATGAGGTCCGTGGCCCGCGCCGCCCGCCGGATGGTGTGGGCGATCGGGGCGGCCACGCGCCCGAGCCAGCCGTCGGCGAAGGCGATCTCCGTGAGCGGCCGCGCCTCGAAGATCACGATCGAGGCGGCTCGGCCGTAGCGCTGGTGTCGTGCGTCCTCGCGGGCGAGCGCCTGCGTCCAGGCGATCCGCGGCTCGAGGCCGTCGAACGGCCGCGTCGACTCGAACGGCGTGGCCTCACGAGCCGGTCGTCCGCGATGGCGCTCCGCGCCCGAGAGCAGCGCGTCGATCGCCTCGTCCGTGCGGGGATCCTTGAGGTCGGGGAGCGCGAATCGGCGGGTGCGCGTGGTGTCGGACGTGGGAGGCTCCGTGTCGACGGGCGGCTCGCCCGGCGCGCGTTCGGCCGGCGGCATCCGGCGGAACGCGGCATCGGGGGGATCGAGGTCACGATAGCCGAGGACTCTCCTCGGCGCGTTCGCGTGGATGACAGCCGAAGGCCCCGAAATCAGCCGATCCATCGGACCTCGAGATTGCGCGGTTCGCCGACGTGTTCCCCCGCGTGCAACCAGGTCGCGAGCCGCCGGCCCTCGTCCTCGACCTGTCTCCGAGCCGCCACTCCCACGGGGATCCGCGGCTCGAGCTCGAGGACGCTCGGGCCGGGCCGGGCCCGAGACGGTTGCTTCGGGCGCGTGAGCAGCCACGGCCCGGCAAGGAAGCCGTCGACGAAGAACGCGCCGCGGCGGACGTAGTCCGTGCCCCACGCGATCTCGCCCGTGATCCGCGTCCGGTCCGCGTGCGACAGGAACGCGTTGTCGTACTCGGCGAGGAACCGGACGGGCGCCTCGAGGTCGGCGGATGCGAGCTCGCCATCGGCGACGTCCGCCAGGGCCCGCCCGCGATC
>DASUHU010000055.1:0-5219 GCA_036273395.1 Candidatus Limnocylindrales bacterium | reverse complement strand
CGGATGTCCGTGACGCGCCACGCGACCTGGGTCTGGCTGTCCTTCGTCCCGATCGTGCTGTGGCTCACGATCAGCTGGGTGCCGTTGCCGGCCTTGAACACGATGCGCTCGCCATGGTCCTCCCGGGCGATCTCGAGCCCGAGCAGGCCGTTGTAGAAGGCGCGGCTCGCGTCGAGGTCGGTCGAGAGGAGGATCGGGAAGACCGGTGTGTCGTTGAGGATGCCCATGGCCGCATGGTGCCACGACGCTCGGGCGCGATTCGCGAAGGGGCTACGGACCCCAGGGCTGCATCTCGATGTCCCCAGGCGTGCCCGGCGCACCGTTGCAGGGCGGGACGCCCGATGCATCCGTCGCTGAGAGCGGCGTCGCGACGAAGCGCGTCAAGCCATCGGGGAACACGAACGCGACCGTGACCGGCGGGTCGGGGGTTTGGCCGCAGTAGTTCGAGTCCTCGACGAGCGTCTTCAGGACCGTGCCGGGGCCGAGGTGCACCTCGCTCGAGGCTGGGGGCGCGGCACCGTCGATGATCACCGATCCGTGGCCGTCGACGAGCTGGGCCTTGTCGACGGCTGGCATCCGGCAGGCCGCCGCGCCCTTGTTGGTGACCTCGACGCTTGCCATCGCGTGGCCGGCGCCGTGGTCCCACAGGGTGATCCGTGCCGCGAGCCCGGCCGCTTTGCAGGTCGGCGTGACCGCGACCGGAGACGCCGTGGGCACCTTGGTCGGGCGGGCCGTTGGGGATGGGGTGGGGGACGAAGTCGGAGTCGCGGGGGTCGAGGTGGAAGCCACGCTCGGCGGCGCCGCGGAGGGCGTGACGAGGGGCGAGGAGCACGCCGCCACCAGCGCGGCGGCAACCGCAGCCACGAACGCGGCGGGTAGCGGCGCAGGGACGAACCACCCCCGGGAGGTCGACATCGGGCGCGATGCTACCCGAGGCGCCTCCGCGTGCTCCGCGAAGATTCCTTTGCCAGAGGCCGAACGGACCGTCGTCGGTCGGGCCAATGGCGCGTTAACAATCCCCCGTATCCTCGGGTTCGATGGCCCGATCGATCCTCGTCATCGAAGACGAGCCGACGCTGCGCGAGACGCTCGCCGAGGCGCTCGAGAGCGACGGGTTCGTGGTCCACTCGGCGTCCGACGGCCCGTCCGGCGTGACCCGCTTCCGGGAATCGAAGCCCGATCTCGTGCTCCTCGACCTGATGCTTCCGGGCCTCTCGGGGATCGACGTCTGCCGGATCATCCGCGGCGACTCGACGGTCCCGATCGTCATGCTCACCGCTCGTGACTCGGAGGTCGACAAGGTCGTGGGCCTCGAGCTCGGCGCTGACGACTACGTCACGAAGCCATTCAGCCTCCGAGAGCTCTCGGCTCGGATCCGGGCGATCTTCCGGCGCGACGACCAGCTCCGGACCGCGCCCAGCCCACCGACGGTCGAGCTCGGCGAGGTCACGGTCGACCTCGCCGGCCACCGGATCCTCCACGCGGGGCGGGACGTGCCGGTCAAGCCCAAGGTCTTCGAGCTCCTGTCGTTCCTGCTTCGGCATCCCGGCCAGGTCATGACCCGCGACCAGCTCCTCGAGCACGTCTGGGGCTATGACTACCCGGGCGAGACCCGGACGGTCGACGTCCACGTCCACTGGCTCCGCGCGACGATCGAGCTCGATCCGGCGAACCCGACCATCGTCCAGACGATCCGCGGGGTCGGCTATGTCCTCCGGCGCCCCGCGATCAGCCCCGCGGCCGGGGTCAACCCCGCGGCCGGGGTCAGTCCCGCGGCCGGGGTCAGTACCGCGGCCGGATCGGCCCCGCGGCCAGGGCCGCCCCCTCGGCCAGGGCCGCCCCGACGAGCTGAGGCCAGCCCCGGCCAGCCGAGGCCACCTGGAACAAGCTGAACTCCACAGCGAGCTTGCCGGACGCGGCCGCGAAGCCACCAGGCACCGATTTTTGACAGCCGCTCACGACGCGACCGTTCGGCTCGGAACGGCTGCCAGATGTTCGTCACGGTTCACATTTGACGCGAACCGTGAGGCTGCGCGTGATCGAATCGGCTTCCCGGCCTATTGGCGCGGTGACTTGCGGCCGCCCGATGAGCGCTTGGCAGAACCTGCCGCGCCCGATGAGCGCTTGGCAGAACGTGCCGCCGGGAAGGCGCCCCGCCGCGACTCCTGCAGCGCGTTGGCAGCTCGAACACCCGCGTTCCCCGTCAGGTCAATCGTGGCGGCCGTCGCGTTCGTCGCGGCCATCCGCTCCGGTATGGTCCACACGTTCGGCGCGACAGCATGCGCCGCCCTACAGGATGCGAGAGAGGATCTGCCAGGCCACGAACGACACGATTGCGGACGCCGGGATCGTGAGGACCCACGCGACCACGATGTTCCAGGCGACGCCCCACCGGACCGCGGACAGTCGCTCGCTGGCACCCACGCCCATGATCGCGGAGGAGATGACGTGGGTCGTCGACACCGGCATCCCGAACGCGGAGGCGCCGAGGATGATCGTCGCGGCCGTCGTCTCGGCTGCGAGGCCGTGGACCGGGTCGAGCTTCACGACCCGCTGGCCCATCGTCCGGATGATCCGCCAGCCGCCCGCGGCGGTCCCGAAGGCCATCGCCGTCGCGGCCATGAGGATCACCCAGAGCGGGACCACCGGCTCCGACAGGATCCCGGCCGCGACGAGGGCGAGGGTCACGATGCCCATCGTCTTCTGGGCGTCGTTCGAGCCGTGGCTGAAGGCCATGTACGCCGCGGACAGCAGCTGGAGCCGCCGGAAGCGCTCGTTGAGCCGCCGCGGGTGCGCGCGCCGGAAGACGTTCAGCAGGACGACCATCGCAGCGAAGCCGACGATGATCCCGAGGATCGGAGAGAGGACGAGCGGCACGAGCACCTTCTCGGCGATCCCGGGGCCGTTGAGCGAGCTCACGCCGCTCGCCGCGATGGCCGCGCCGATGAGGCCGCCGATCAGGGCGTGGCTCGAGGACGTCGGGATCCCGAGCCGCCACGTGATGAGGTCCCAGGCGATCCCGCCCACGAGGGCCGCCGCCACCACGATCTGGCCTGCGTCACCGCTCGGGGTCGTCGCGATGCCGGCGGCGATCGTCTTCGCCACCGCGGTGCCCGTCAGGGCCCCGATGAAGTTGGCCGCGGCCGACATGAGGATCGCGTACTGCGGGCTCAGCGCCCGGGTGCTCACGGACGTGGCGATCGCGTTCGCCGTGTCGTGGAACCCGTTGGCGTAGTCGAATCCGATCCCGAGCAGCAGGACGACGATCAGGAGGATCGTGAAGCCGGCGGGCACACCAGAAGGCTAGCGGCCCGACCGCGACCGCGCGTCGGGTACGCTTCGCGGTCCCATGCGCCTGAGCGAGCTGTTCTTCGCCACCCTTCGGGATGATCCGGCCGAGGCCGAGATGGTCTCGCATCGGCTGCTGCTCCGGGCCGGCTATGTCCGGCCGCTCGGCAGCGGGATCTACTCCCTCCTGCCCCTCGGGTTCCGAGTGACCAAGCGCGTCGAGCAGGTCATCCGCGAGGAGATGGACGCGATCGGCTGCCAGGAGATGGAGATGCCGGTCGTCCATCCCGCGGAGGTCTGGAAGGAAAGCGGTCGGTACTTCAAGATCGGCCCGGAGCTCGCCCGGTTCAAGGATCGCGGCGAGCGGGACATGGTCCTGGCGATGACCCACGAGGAGGTCATCGCGATCCTCCTGCGCGACCTCGTGCAGAGCTACCGCCAGCTGCCCGTCCAGCTCTACCACTTCCAGACCAAGTTCCGCGACGAGCCGCGCGCCCGTGGCGGCCTCATCCGCGTCCGCGAGTTCGTCATGAAGGACGCCTACAGCTGCGATCGCGACCAGGCCGGCCTCGACGCCAGCTACGAGCTGTACCGCGGCGCCTACGAGCGGATCTTCAAGCGCCTCAGCCTGGACGCGATCATGGTCCGGTCCGACGTCGGGATCATGGGCGGCACGGGCGCCCACGAGTTCATGGTCCTCAACGACTTCGGCGAGGACACCCTCGTCCTGTGCGACAGCTGCGGCTACGCCGACAACCAGCAGATCGCCGAGGTCCAGAAGCCCTCACCGGCCGCCGAGGACGCCCTGCCGATGGAGGACGTCGAGACGCCCGACGCGACGACGATCGACGCGCTGGCTGCCTTCCTGGATATCCCGACGTCCAAGACCGCGAAGGCGACGTTCTTCATGACCGGCGATGGCCGCTTCGTCGTGGCCATCGTCCGAGGGGACTACGACGTCAACGAGACGAAGCTCGTCAACGCGATCAAGGCCGTCGGCGGCCTCCGGCCGGCCCAGCTCGAGGAGATCACCGCCCGAGGCATGCAGGCCGGCTACGGCTCGCCCCTCGGCGCGAAGGATGCGCTGGTGGTGGTCGATGAGCTCGTCACCCGCTCGCCGAACCTCGTCGCGGGCGCGAATCGCGTCGGCTGGCACGTGAGGAACGTCAACGTGCCTCGGGACTACGCGCCCGAGATCGTGACCGACATCACGAACGCCCGCGAGGGCGACGCCTGCGTCCGCTGCGGCTCGCCGGTCAAGCTCCGGAAGGGCATCGAGGTCGGGAACATCTTCAAGCTCGGCACCGACTTCACGAACGCCTTCGGCTCGATGTACCTCGGCGAGGACGGCGAACGCCACCCGATCGTCATGGGCTCCTACGGGATCGGGCTCGGACGGAACGTCGCCTGCGTCGTCGAGGCGCATCACGACGAGAAGGGCATCGTCTGGCCCGACGAGGTCGCGCCGTATCCCGCGCATCTCGTGGCCATCGGCGCGAACCGCGACGAAGCGGTCCGGGCGACGGCGGACCGGCTCCACGCACTCGCGGCGGACAACGGGCGCGAGATTCTCTACGACGACCGCGACGAGTCGCCCGGCGTGAAGCTCACCGATGCCGAGCTCCTCGGGATGCCCTGGATCCTGACGGTGAGCCCCCGCTCGCTCGCCGCGGGCGGCATCGAGGTCACCCGGCGCGAGACCGGCGACCGCTCGACTCGACCGCTCGAAGCGGTCGGAGGCTTCCTCCGAACGGGCACGTTCGCGGACCCGGTCGCCTGACGTCGCGGCCGCTCACCCCGAGCGGAATCGCGCGACCGCCTCGCCGGCCGCTCGGCCCTCGCAAGCACACAGCTGGCCGCGCGAGCGGCCGGCGCACTCGAACCGGGGAGAATCCGTCGCCTGCCGATCAGGTGCGAGCTATCTCGCGCCG
>DASUHU010000054.1:0-2213 GCA_036273395.1 Candidatus Limnocylindrales bacterium | reverse complement strand
CCCGGCAGCGCGCCCGGCAGCGTCTGACCCCCCGCGCCTGGCCCTCCTCCGGATCTCGCTCCAGCGCTACGTCGAGGACGCCGACATCGAGCGGCTCGTCGCGGTCCTGGCGCGTCGAGGGATCGCTCGGCCCGCGGCCGGTATCGTGGGCGCGTGACGGAGACTCGAACCGGGACGCACCGCAGGGCCCTCGCTCCGGCGCCCGCTGACGAGGTGGGGGCCCGGGCTGCCAGCGAGCCCCAGCAGCTCGACCAGCTGGACCAGCTCCGGTTCCTCCACCGCGTGGCCCGGCTCGCCACGACGGCGAGAACGTGGGACGAGCTCCTGGGCACCGTCGTCGACGAGACGCGGGATGCGCTCCGTGCGACCGTCTCGTCGCTCTACCTGCTCGATCGCGACGAGCGCCACCTGACGCTCGCCGCCACGAACGGCCTCGATCGCTACCAGATCGGGCGAGCCCAGGTGCCGTTCGGGCAGGGCGTGACGGGGCGCGTCGCCCAGACGCGCGAGCCGCTCGTGATCCCGGACGTCGGGCGGGACCCGCGCTTCCTCTGGGTCCGGGGCATCGATCAGCGCCGGTTCGTCGCCTCGATGCTGTCCGTGCCGCTCGTCTGGGACGATCGGATCGTGGGCGTCCTCAACGTCCAGACCGAGGCCTTCCGGAACTTCGGCGACTCGGAGATCGCCCACCTCCGGGCGATCGCCGACCTGCTCGCCGGCATCGTCGAGAAGGGCCGGCTCCAGCAGGAAGCCGAGGCGCGGGCCGAGGAGCTCAAGGCGATCGACGAAGCCCGGGCGGAGCTCATCGCGCTCGTGACCCACGAGCTCCGGACCCCGCTCGCGGTGGTCCGGGCCTATGCCGACCTGCTGGCCGAGGAGCCGCCCCTGCCGGAGGGTGGGGCCTCACGGGACCCGGAGCGGCGCGAGCGGCGGGCAGGCTGGTACCGGGCCTCGATGGAGCAGATCACCCGACTCGACCGGCTCGTCGACTCGATCCTCGCCTCGTCACGGGTCGAGCGGGAGCAGCCCGCGGACCTCCTCCCGACCGACGTCGGGGACGTCGTCTCGAGCGTCGTCGAGGAGCTGTCACCGCTCCTCGGCCGCCATCGCGTCGAGGTCAGGGGCGGCATCCGCCTGCACGCCCTCACGGACCAGCCGCGCCTCCGCCAGATCCTGGAGCACCTCCTCGAGAATGCGGTGAAGTACGCGCCACCCGAGAGCGCGATCCGGATCGACTGGAAGCTCGTGGAGGGCGCGGTCCGGATCGGCGTGTCGGACGAGGGCCCGGGCATCCCGGCCGAGTGGCGCGAGCGGATCTTCGAGCCCTATGCCCGGCGCGAGACGCGGACCGCGCGTGGCTCCGGCATCGGGCTGTACGCGGCTCGCCGGCTGGCCGGCTCGATGGGCGCCCGGCTGTGGTGCGAGCCGGCGAAGGGCCACGGCGCGAGATTCGTCGTCTCCCTCCCGGCAGCCGCCGCGGTCTGAGGCTCGGCACCGAGCATGGTCGCGACGCGCCCGCTGCGGATCCTCGTCGTCGATGACGACCCGGCCATGGTCGGGGCGATCACCGCGCTCGTGGGCACGGAGGGCCACCAGGTCATCACGGCCTACGACGGGCTGACCGCGGTCAAGCGCTACCGCGAGGAGCGCCCCGACATCGTGCTGCTCGACCTGGCGATGCCCGGGCCGGACGGGTTCACGGTGGCCGGCCGGATGCGGGCCGAGGGTGACGCCCCGATCGTCGTCGTCTCGGGCGAGAGCTCGGAAGAGGCGAAGGTCCGGGCCCTCGGGATCGGCGCCGACGACTACCTCGTCAAGCCGTTCGGGCGGGCGGAGCTGCTGGCGCGGATCGGCGCGGTCATGCGCCGCGCGGATCGCGCGGCCGGGATCGGCACGGCCGCGGCCCACGTCAGCGGCGACGGCGCGGGCCACCTCGAGGCCGGCTCCCTGGCGATGGACACCGGGCGCCACGAGGCACGGATCGGAGATGCGCTCCTGAGCCTCACCCCGATCGAGTACCGGCTGCTCGAGCTCCTCGTCCGCGCCAACGGCGACGTCGTGCCGCACCTCCAGCTCGTCCGAGCCGGCTGGCCGGCCGAGGCCGACCCCGATCAGCTCTGGCTGAAGCCCCACGTCGCCCGCCTGCGGGCCAAGCTCGACACCGCCTCCGGTCCCCGGCTCGTCCCGGTTCGCGGCGTCGGCTACCGCCTCGA
>DASUHU010000053.1:0-6422 GCA_036273395.1 Candidatus Limnocylindrales bacterium | reverse complement strand
GAATGGTGTGGTGCGGCGGCTCCGCGACCTGGGGGCGCGGGGCGTCCGAGGCAACCACGACGCCGCGGCGGTCGGTGGGTCGGAGATCGACTGGTTCAACCCGGACGCGCGGCAGGCGATGGAGTGGACCCGCCAGGTCCTGGAGCCCGACGCCGAGACGTGGCTCGCCGCACTGCCGGATCGCACCGCGATCGGCGAGGCCGAGCTCGTCCATGGAAGCCTCCGGCAGCCGCTCTGGGAGTACGTGACCTCACCCGCGATCGCCCGCGACAGCCTCGATCGCCTGAAGCAACCGCTCGGGCTCCACGGCCACACGCACGTGCCGATCGCCTGGCACGAGGCCGAGGACGGCCTCGAGGGCACGCTCGGCGGCGACGGCGAGCGCTTCGGGTTCGAGGACCGCCGATCCCTCGTGAACCCGGGCAGCGTCGGCCAGCCGAGGGATGGCGATCCGCGGGCGTCCTACCTCCTGCTCGACACGGACGCGCGGCTCGTGACCTGGCATCGGGTGCCGTACGACATCGAGGCCGTGCAGCAGGCGATGCGCGCGGTGGCACTGCCGCGCGCCCTCGTGGCCCGGCTGTCCGTGGGGCTCTGAGCGATGCCCGAGGGACCGACGCGGCGCTGAATTCGGATCGGCGCCCGGTGTAGAGTGGCCGTCCGCGACGGGAGAGCGTCATCGGACCCGTCCGCTTCACGCTCGAGGCAGCCCAGCCGCCGTGTCCGAATCAGGCAGCCCGGTCTTTCGCCGGGCGATCATCGCGCTCGCCGGCGGATCGCGCGACGAGCGCACGATCCGGCTGGTGGCCGAGGTGACCCGGACCGCGCATGCGGAGCTGGTCGGGGTCCACGTCGTCGAGATCGAGTGGTCGCTGCCGCTCGACGCGGACATCGCCGCGAGATCGGAGGAGGTCCAGCAGGTCCTGGACCACGCCGAGCTGGTGGCCGAGTCGTTGAAGATCAAGCTCGAGCCGGTCCTGCTCCAGGCCCGTGAGGTGGGAGCGGCGCTGGTCGACGAGGCCGCCGAGCGATCGGCCGACCTCCTCGTGGTGAGCCTGCCCTACCGGAAGCGGTTCGGCGGCGAGTTCGCGATCGGACGAACCGTCCCGTACGTGCTGCGACACAGCCCGTGCGCGGTCTGGGTGGTCCGGGAGCCGATGGGAGAGGAGACAGCGTGAAGATCGTGATCGTCGGCTGCGGTCGCGTCGGCTCGGTCCTGGCCGAGTCGCTCGACCACGACGGCCACGAGGTGATCATCGTGGACCGGACGACCCGGGCGTTCGACCGGCTGCCCGACGACTTCGGCGGCCGGGCCGTGCGCGGCGACGGGACCGACGAGGACACCCTCCGGCGCATCGGCGCCCAGGGCGCGGACGTCCTGCTGGCCCTGACCGAGGGCGACAACCGGAACGTCATGGCCGCCGAGGTCGCCCTGGAGAATCTCGGCGTGCGGAAGGTCATGGCCAAGGTCAACGACCCGGTCCGCGCCGCGGCCTACGCGGAGCTCGGCCTGGCGACGATCTGCCGGACGACCCTCATGGTCGACGCCATCCAGGGCTTCCTCGGGCTCGGGCCAACCGGGCTGCCATCCGTCATCGAGGCCATCGCCCCGCACGCCCACCTCGGCGCCGGGTCGACCGCGTCGCCGGCGCCGACGAGCCGGGAGGGCTGATCGATGTTCGTGCTCGTCGTGGGCGGCGGGAAGGTCGGCTACTACCTCACCCGGGAGCTGCTCGAGGCCGGCCACGAGGTCGTCCTCATGGAGAAGGATCGAGATCGGGCCAACCAGGTCGCCGACGAGATCGGTTCGATCGTCGTCCCGCACGACGGCTGCGAGGGCAAGTACCTCGGCGAGGCCGGCTGCAGCCGGGCCGACATCGTCGCCGCCGTGACCGGCGACGACGAGGACAACCTCGTCATCTGCCAGATGGCGAAGCACCACTTCGACGTCCCCCGGACGATCGCCCGGGTCAACAACCCCAAGAACGAGGGACTGTTCCGCCACCTCGGCGTCGACGAGATCATCAGCCCGACCCGGATGATCCTCGGCTCGATCGAGCAGGACATCCCCGTCCACGAGCTGCTGCACCTGGCGGCCCTGGGCGAGAACGAGCTCGAGATCATCGAGGCCCAGCTGAGCGATCGCTCCCCGGCGGTCGGCAAGACCGCCGCCCAGCTCCCGATCCCGGAAGGCTCGGCGCTGTTCGCGGTCGTCCGTGACGGCGTCGCCACGCCGCTCAGGAGCGACACGGTCCTCGCGGTCGGCGACAAGGTCATCGCGATCGGCAAGGCCGATGCCGAGACCGAGCTCCGGGCGCAGCTCCTGGGCCAGCCGCTGGCCTGACCTCGCTCGCCTGACCTGGCTCTCCTGACCCCCGCCGGCAGCGCGGTGCCGGCGAATCCCGCAGCCGACAACGACCGAGCCGCCGGCCCGATGCCGACGGCTCGTTCGCTCGCGCAGGGGTGTCGGGCGGGATCCCCCGCCCGACGTGCGATCAGCTTCCGCCCGGGACGATGCTCGGCAGGATGCCGCCACCGCCGCCCGGGGCCGGCGTCGCCGCCGGGGCGCCGCCGCCGAACAGGAACCACCAGAGCAGGATCAGCACGATGATGACGACGATAATCCCGACGATCAGGCCGGTGTTGTTGTTGTCGGGGTTGTTGACGACAACGGGTCCGCTCACGCGACCACCTCAACTGCGGGGGTTGTCAGGCTCCAATCCTTGCGGCGCTTCGGTGTCGGGCGGGCGACACGCCAACCTCGGGCGCCTCACAGTCGCGTGCCGGACATCGGGCGCGGATCGCAACGGGCGATGCTCGGGCCGGGCAGTGCTGCGCCCGGCCATGAAGCCATCGCTGTCGCAACACTCTTGACAATGGTGCTGTCAGGTTTCTAGGATTCAGCGTGTTCGGCCGAGGGGGCCGGGCTCCGGTCCCGGGGGATCGGACGTAGACCCAGTCGCCGGTCCCATTCGCCGGCGGCGAGCAGCACATCAAGGAGGTTGCACGAATGACGATCGTGCGCCGGCCATCTCGCTTCGGCGAGCTCATGACGCTTCGAAGCGCGATGGACCGCCTGTTCGAGGACGACTTCTTCCGACCCTTCCAGGGCGCGACCACGTGGGACGGCGCGGGCCTGCCGCTCGACGTCACCACGGACGCGGACTCGCTGATGGTCGAGGCCTCGCTGCCGGGCATCCGGCCCGAGGACGTCGACATCACCGTCGAGAACGGCACCCTCACGATCTCGGGCAAGTCCGAGGACGCCCGCCGCGGCGGCGAGGGCAGCTACCTCATCCAGGAGATCCGGCGCGGCTCGTTCAGCCGCTCCATCACCCTGCCCAACGGCCTCGAGCCGGACAAGGCCGAGGCGACCTTCGAGAACGGCGTCTTGAAGCTGCGCATTCCCAAGGCCGAGCAGATGAAGCCGCGCCAGATCAGGATCTCGCCGGTCACCGAGTCGAATGGCCGCAAGCCGGCCCAGCAACCCGCCCAGATCGGCGCCGAGCGCTGACCCGGAGCGGAGACCGAATCGCCAGTCCCCCGAAGCCCCGTCGATGACCTTCCGGCGTCCGGACCGAGACCCCTCGCGACCCGTCTACGTGATCAGCGTGGCGGCGAGCATCCTCAGCGTCCATCCGCGAACCCTGCGGATCTACGAGGAGGAGGGCCTGGTCTGCCCGGCCCGGACGCCGACCAACATCCGCCTCTATTCCGAGAACGACGTTCGTCGGATCATGTGGATCCGGCACCTGACCCAGAACCTCGGCGTCAACCTGGCCGGGGTCCGCGTCCTCTTCGAGCTCGAGGAGCGGCTCGGCACCCGGATCCTGGAGCGCCTCTACACCGAAGCCAATGGCGACGCGGACGCCGAGCCCGTCCCCGCCGCGAACTCATCCGCCCGCTCATGAACCAGGAGAACCCAATGCCGCAGCGACCGTCCGATCCGGCCGGCGAGCGAACCGAAGACATCCAGGAGCTCCCGCTCGTCGCGCTCCGAGAGACGGTCATCTTCCCGGAGATGATCGTGCCCCTCCAGGTGGGGCGGGACAAGAGCGTCGCCGCGCTCAACGCCGCGGTGGCCGGCGGGGGCCTCATCGCCCTCGTCACCCAGCGTCAGGCCGACCAGGAGGAGATCGAGGAGCCGTCCGAGCTCTACGAGGTCGGGACGCTGGCCAAGATCGCCCAGGTCGTCCAGCTCCCGGACGGCACCGTCCGCGCGATCGTCCAGGGCCAGTCGCGGATCAAGGTCGAGGGCTTCGCCCAGACCGATCCGTACCTGCGGGCGCGCGTGCGCGTGCTCCTCGTCCAGAAGCCCGCGGACGTCGAGGTCGAGGCGCTCATGAAGAGCGTCCAGCAGCAGATGGAGCAGTACGTCCAGGCCGGCGCGCCCGTGCCGCCCGAGGCGGCCGTCGCGGCCCGGAACATCACCGAGCCCGGGCTCCTCGCGGACATGACCGCCTACAGCCCGGACATGACCACCGAGCAGCGCCAGGAGCTGCTCGAGACCGTCGACATCGTCGAGCGGCTCAAGCTCGTCTCGAACTTCCTCGCCCGCCAGGTCGAGGTCCACGAGCTCAAGGGGAAGATCCAGAGCGAGGTCAAGTCCGAGATGGACAAGACCCAGCGGGAGTACATCCTCCGCGAGCAGATGAAGGCCATCCAGCGCGAGCTGGGTGAGGAGGACCCGCAGCAGGCCGAGGTCAACGAGCTCCGGGAGAAGGTCGAGCAGGCCGGGATGCCCGAGGAGGTCAAGACCCGGGCCCTCAAGGAAGTCGACCGGATGAGCCGGATCCCCTCCGCCTCGCCCGAGGTCGGGGTCATCCGGACCTACGTCGACTGGCTCGTCAGCCTCCCCTGGAACGTCACGACCGACGATCTCCATGACATCAAGGAGGCCGCGAAGATCCTCGACGAGGACCACTACGGCCTCGAGAAGATCAAGGAGCGGATCCTCGAGTACCTCGCGGTCCGCGCGCTCGCCGACACGATCCGGAGCCCGATCCTCGCCCTCGTCGGGCCGCCCGGCGTCGGCAAGACCTCGCTCGGCAAGAGCGTGGCCCGGGCGATGGGCCGGAAGTTCGTCCGGATGAGCCTCGGCGGCATCCACGACGAGGCGGAGATCCGGGGCCACCGCCGGACGTACATCGGTGCGCTCCCCGGGCGGATCATCCAGAACATCAAGACGGCCGGCACGAACAACCCGGTCTTCATGCTCGACGAGATCGACAAGATCGGGATGGACTTCCGGGGCGACCCCTCGTCGGCCCTCCTCGAGGTCCTCGATCCCGAGCAGAACAACACCTTCCAGGACAACTACCTCGAGGTGCCGTTCGACCTCAGCAAGGTCCTGTTCATCGCGACGGGCAACCTGATCGACCCGATCCCGGCCGCGCTCCGCGACCGGATGGAGATCATCCAGTTGCCGGGCTACACCCAGCAGGAGAAGGTCGAGATCGGGAAGCGCTTCCTGATCCCCAAGCAGATGGCGAACCACGGCCTGAAGGCTGGGAACATCGAGATCACCGACGAGGCCATGACCGAGCTCGTCCAGGCGTACACCCATGAGGCGGGCGTCCGGAACCTCGAGCGCGAGATCGCGAACGTCATGCGCAAGGTCGCGCGCTCGGTCGCCGAAGGCCGCAAGCGCAAGACCGTCGTCGACCGGAAGCGCCTGCTCGAGTACCTCGGGCCGCCACGGTTCGAGTACGGCGAGCTGGAGGCGGAGGACCAGATCGGGTCCGCGACGGGGCTCGTGGTCACCGAGGTCGGTGGCGACGTGGTCGCCATCGAGGTCACCCGGATGGACGGCAAGGAGGACTTCATCCTCACCGGCCAGCTGGGCGAGGTCATGCGCGAGTCGGCGCGAGCCGGCCTGTCGTGGATCCGGACCCACGCCTCGGAGCTCGGAATCTCCCGGGAGATGTTCGAGAAGCAGACCCTGCACATCCACGTGCCGGCGGGTGGCGTGCCGAAGGACGGCCCGTCGGCTGGCATCACGATGGCCACGGCGATGGTCTCGGCGTTCACCGGGATCCCGGTCCGCCGCGACCTGGCGATGACCGGCGAGGTCACGCTCCGTGGTCGGGTCCTCCCGATCGGCGGGCTCAAGAGCAAGATCCTGGCGGCCCACCTCTCGGGCGCGAAGATGGTGATCATCCCGCGCAAGAACGAGAAGGACCTCCGGGACATCCCGGACGAGATCCGGAAGCAGCTCAAGATCGTGCTCGTCGACTCGATGGACCAGGTCCTCGAGTTCGCCCTGCGGCGGCGGCCGAAGCCGCTCCCGGCGCCCAAGGCCGAGGGCGGAGCCGGCCAGGTCGACCCGAGCGGCCACGCGATCCCGAAGCCCAGCTATCCACCGGAGCAGCCCGCGGTCGTCGTCTGACGCCGCGATGACGCCCACCCGGCCGGCGGCGCCG
>DASUHU010000052.1:0-2524 GCA_036273395.1 Candidatus Limnocylindrales bacterium | reverse complement strand
CGCGATGTCGGCTTCGAGGTCGGCCACTCGGCGCCTGAGGCCGGCGGCCGTCGCGTGGCCGTTCGACGGGCGCGGGATCGCGCTCTTGGTGCCGGCCGGGTTCACGCGCGATCCGGAACGAGTCTGCGTGGTCACTCCCGGATCTCCCTGAGCACGGGCGACAGGGTAGCCGAGGGCATCGCGCCCGCGAGCCGCGTCCCGGACGGCGAGCTCAACCCAGGAGAGCCCGCCGGAGCAGTGGCAGCGGCAGGTTGCCCTGGCCGATCACCGACTCGAGGTGGGACCGGCCGTCGAATCCGGGCGTCTCGCCGTAGCCGCCCACGACTGCGGGCGTCGGCACCGCCGCCGCGCCACGCGGGTCACCCGAGGCGATCGCCGCCCGCCGGCGGGCCGCGGCCTCCAGGTCCCACATCCCCTTCGAGCCGATGAAGTAGGTCGAGAGCTGGGTCGAGCTGAGCCGAGCCCGGTCGTACTTGCCGCGGGCCTCGGCCTCCTCCTGGAACGCGCCCCGGGTCATGAGGTCGATCGCCTCGTCATGGGTCATCTCGCGGGTGTGGATCCGGACGTCGATCATCGCGTTGACGATCGCCCGCAGGTAGTACTTCCAATGGGCCAGCCACAGCGCGCCGTCGTCGCCGGCGTAGCCGCGGTCGAGCATGACCTGCGTGACGTAGACCGCCCAGCCCTCGGCGAACGTGCCGTCGCGGTAGACGCTCCGGACGATCGAGGGCGCGCGGTTGGTGTAGACCCCCTCGAGGTAGTGGCCCGGCACCGCCTCGTGGATGGTCAGCAGCGCCAGCTGCCGTCGGTTGTGCTCGCGGAGCATCGACTCGACCCGATCCTGCGGCCAATCCTCGCCCGGGGGCGTGATCGAGAAGAAGGCCTTCTGGCCGTGATCGAAGGGACCCGGGGAGTGGAGCATCGCGCCCGCGAAGTTCCGGAGGAACCGTGGCGTCCACTGGATCTCGAGGGGCTCGTCGGCGAGACCGATGACGTTCCGCGCGCGGCAGAACGCCTCGATCCGGACGAGCTCGTCGCGGCAGGCCTGGAGGAGGTCCGCGGCCGGGGGATGGTCCTGCGAGACGGCCGCGAGGACGCCGCGGACCGCCGATTCGTCGTCGGACGGCTCCGGCTGGCCGGCGCACCAGCTCGACCACAGGTCCCGGGCCAGCCGGACCATCTCGGCCCGGACGACGTCGTACTGGCTCTCCGCCGCGGCGAGCACTCGCTCGGGGGTCATCGTGGGATCGCTGAAGGTGTGGACGAGCCGCTCGGCGAAGCGGTCCTGGCCGAGCCGGCCCTCGCCCTCCGCGGCTGGCAGCACGACCCGGCGCAGGTGATCACGGAAGTCCGCGAGCGCGGCCCGCGCGGTGACCGCGGCGGCAGCGACGCGGTCCTCGAGCGCCGTGACGCCCGGTTCGGCGGCATGCGCGCCGGCCAGGGCCAGGCCCTCGGCGATCAGGTCCTCGATCCCGGCGATGTTCCGCAGGCCGACGTCCGTGTGGAAGCGCGACACGGGCACGTCCGTGCTGCCCAGCCGCTCCTTCGCGGCCCCGACGACCCCCGGGATGCCCTCGAGGCGACCGGCGAACGAGGCGAGCCGGTCAGCCGGCGGCGCGAAGTCCCGTGCCAGGAGCGTGAACAGGCCGTCGCCCAGGCGGTAGATCCAGGTCATGGGATCCCAGGTGTCGTCGCCGGATCGGGCCTCGTAGCGGCGATCGGTCATCGTCAGGAGCAGCCGGTCTCGGTCGATCGCCTCCTCGGCGGTCAGCGACGCCTCGACCCCGGCCGTGCCATCGCGCGCGTCGGCGTCGAGCGCTTCGAGGCGGGCCGTCCACGCGTTCGCGGCGTCCAACCGCTCCTCGGCGCCGCGACGGGTCCAGTCCGGCCAGCGAGCGTCGTGGTCGTGAACGCCGGCATTGGTCGCCTCGAGCGGATCGAGGCGGAAGGAGTCGGCCAGGAGCTCGTCGACCAGCCCGGAGAACGTCGTCATGGGAGGAGGGTACCGACCGTCGCCGGCGCATGAGACGATCCCGGCATGTCATCCGACTTGAACCATCGCTGGGCCCAGCCGGTCGTCCTCGAGGGGCGCGTCGTCCGCCTCGAGCCGCTCTCGCTCCGCCATCTCGATGACCTGGCCGACGTCGGGCTCGACCCCGTCGTCTGGCGCTGGACGACCGCCCGGCCGACCGACCTCGCGGGCCTCCGCGACTGGATCGAGGTCGCCATCGCAAACGCCGAGGCCGGCACGGAGCTGCCATTCGCGACGATCGACCTCGCCTCCGGCCGGGCGATCGGCAGCAGCCGCTATTTGAACATCGTCCCCGAGCATCGCCGGCTCGAGATCGGCTGGACGTGGGTCGCGCCGCCGTGGCAGCGCCACGGCGCCAATCGCGACGCGAAGTACCTCCAGCTGCGCCACGCGTTCGAGAACCTCGGGGCGAACCGGGTCGAGTTCAAGACCGATTCGCTCAACGAGAAGGCCAATCCCGCGCTGCTCGGGATCGGCGCCCGGTTCGAGGGC
>DASUHU010000051.1:0-2384 GCA_036273395.1 Candidatus Limnocylindrales bacterium | reverse complement strand
GGAGCTGATCAGCTCGGTGCCATCGATCGTCGTGGGGATGTTCGGGCTGGCCCTGTTCGTGGGCGCGACGCACTGGGGCTTCACGGCGCTCGGCGGATCCCTGGCCCTATTGGTGTTCAACCTGCCACTGCTGGCCCGGCTCACGGAGCAGGCGATCCGCGCGGTGCCCCAGGACGAGCGCAGCGGGAGCATCGCCCTCGGGGTCGGCACGTGGCACACCGTTCGGCACGTCGTCCTGCCCCTCGCGATCCCCGGCATCGTCACCGGGATCATCCTCACGGCCGGGCGGATCTTCGGCGAGGCGGCCGCGCTCATCTTCACCGCTGGCCTCTCGACGCCCACGGGCTACGACTTCGCGAACCTCGACCTCCTCGACCCGCGCTCGCCGTGGAGCCCGCTGCACCCGGCAACGACCCTGTCGGTCTACATCTGGAAGCTCAACTCGGAGGGTCTGGGCCTCTTCGTGCGCCAGGTCGCCGACGCGAGTGCCGCGGTGCTCGTGGTCATGGTCCTCGTCTTCAACCTCGGCGCACGCGGCCTCGGAAGGGCCCTTCAGCGCCGGGTCACGGGCACGTGACTGGCCCGCTGGCTGCCTGCAATCGATGGAGGATCCAATGACCGTCGCCGTCCACGAGCCTCGCGGCTCGTCCACCCCGGCCAGGCCGATGGCTCCCGCCCGCCTTGCGTCCGCCGGCGAAAGCGTCGCGGCGCCCGTGGTGGTCGGCAAGCTCGCCATCGAGGACCTGAGCGTCTGGTACGGCGGGTTCCGCGCGGTCCGCGACGTGAGCCTGGAGATCCCGGCCAACTCCGTCACCGCGTTCATCGGACCGTCGGGCTGCGGCAAGAGCACGATCCTGCGGTGCTTCGATCGGATGAACGACCTCATTCACGGCGCGCGGGTCGGCGGCCGCGTCCTGCTCGATGGCCAGGACATCTACGACGCCGGCGTCCAGCCGGTCGAGGTCCGGCGCAAGGTCGGGCTGGTGTTCCAGCGCCCGAACCCGTTCCCGATGTCCATCTACGAGAACGTGGCGTACGGGCCCCGGCGCCACGGGATGCGCGACCGGAAGCAGCTCGACGAGATCGTCGAGACGAGCCTTCGGCGAGCGGCGCTCTGGGACGAGGTCCGCGATGACCTGCGGAAGAAGTCCGGCCTGGCGCTCTCGGGTGGCCAGCAGCAGCGGCTGTGCATCGCCCGGACGATCGCGACCGGCCCCGAGGTCATCCTGATGGACGAGCCCGCCTCCGCCCTCGATCCGATCGCGACGCTTCGCATCGAGGAGCTCATCGCGGAGCTCCGCGCGAGCTACACGATCGTGATCGTGACACACAACATGCAGCAGGCCTCGCGGGTGAGCGACCGGACCGCGTTCTTCACGATGGGCGAGGATCGCGCGGGCTACCTGGTGGAGGTGGACGACACCGTCAAGATCTTCACCAACCCGCGCGAGCAGCTGACCGAGGACTACATCTCCGGGCGGTTCGGGTGATGGGCGTCGAGATGGAGGGCGGCGTGGAGGGCCCCGGGCCCGCGATGATGCGCCTGGACCAGGCCAAATCGCGGGTCGGTCTCGACCGTGACGAGCGCCTCGTGAAGGACGGGATCCTGCGGATGGGCTCGCTCGTCGAGACCCAGATCCGGGACTCGGTGAAGGCGCTGGTGGAGCGCGACACGCGCCTCGCCCAGGCGATCATCGACGGCGACGAGCAGATCAACGAGGCGCAGCGAGAGATCGGCGAGCTGGTGCTCATGACGATCGCCACGCAGTCGCCGGTGGCCCGCGACCTGCGGTTCCTCATGGCCCTCGACCACGTGGCCTTCGAGCTGGAGCGGATCGGCGATCACGCCTCGAGCATCGCCAAGCAGGTGCGCCAGCTCCAGGAGGCGATCCCGCTCCGGGAGGTGGCGGATCTCGCGCGGGTGGGCTATCTCGCCGCGGACCAGGTCCGGGGGATCGTGACCGCGCTCATCGACATCGACGACCGGCTGGCCCGCGAGGTGGCCCGTCGGGATGACGAGATCGATCATGGCTACCGGATGATCTTCGCCGCCGTCATCGACGCGATGCGCGGCGATCCCCGCTTCATCGACGGCGGCACGCGACTCATCCTCGCCGCGCACTGGATCGAGCGGATCGGCGATCGCGTGACGAACGTCGCCGAGGACGTCGTCTACCTCGCCAGCGGACGAATCGAGGACCTCAACCCATGACCGCCGAGCGCGCGGCTCCGTTCCGATCCGGGCTCCCCGACGCGCCGCCGGGCGGCGCAGCTCGGCCCATCCGGGTCATCTTCGTCTGCACCGGGAACTCCGCCCGGAGCCAGATGGCCGAGGCGATCCTCCGCCACGAGGGTGGTGATCGCTTCGAGGTCGTGAGCGGCGG
>DASUHU010000050.1:0-2747 GCA_036273395.1 Candidatus Limnocylindrales bacterium | reverse complement strand
GTCGTCCTCGTCGTCGTGGCGGTCTCGTTCGCGCCGACGATCAACGAGCCGAACATCGGCCTCGGCAGCCCATCCGGGGGGATCCCGAATCCCACCTCCGTGGCGGCCGCCAGCAACATGCCCGTGGCTGCGGCCCAGGTCACCTACGTGGAGACGGAGCCGGACGGCTCGATCCGGATCGTCCACGCCAACGTCGACGAGGTCTGCCCGACGGACAAGGCGGGCTGTGCCCCGCTCCAGCAGGCATCGCAGTCGTCGCTCACGCTCGGAGCGCCGCCCCAGGCGCTCGTGGCCTCGCCCATCAACGACCAGCTCCTGGTCCTGGCCGGCAGGTCCGGCAGCCATCCGGGGTCGGTGATCGTCGTGCCGATCCCGACGCCGGCCGCCTCCGGTGCGCCCGAGACGCCCGCGGCGACGTCGACGCCGGTTGCCACGATCGCGCCCGCGACGCCCCCGTCGACGCACACCCCGCCACCCGCGACGACGGCCCCGTCCGCTTCGCCGGCCGCGAGCGCGGCCTCGACGCCGGTCCCGACGCCCACGGGCGCCCGCTCGATCGCCGAGAACGTCCTCGTCGTGGGCGAGGCTCGCTACTCCCGCGACGGGCGCTGGCTCGCGTTCTCCGCGGAGCCGCTCGACGGCTCGACGGGTCCGGACCTCTACGTCTGGAACGGCACGGACCCGAGCGCGGTGGCCCTGACGACCGACCACGCGACGTACTTCTCGAGCTGGCTCGACGACCGGATCCTGGCGAGCCGGCTCGTCGACCCGCGGGTCCTGGGCGCGAGCCCGGAGGCGAGTACCGCGAGATCGACGGCGGCGCCGGCTTCCACGGCGCCTGCGCCCGCATCCCCGGCATCCGGCAGCGCGGCTCCCGGTGCGAGCGGGAGCGGCAGCCCGATCGTCTTCCAGCTGCACCCCGTCTCGTTCCTCATGGATCCGGCGACGCACGCCACGCAGGACCTCGCGAAGCCCGACGTGTGGCTCCCGACGGTGGACATCACGGACAGGTTCGTGACCTATTGGGACGGCACCCTGCTCGGCGGCCCCGGCCTCGGTGGCGATGCGAGCGGTACCGGCTTTGCGAACATCCAGCTCGGTGCGGGCCATCTCGTTCTCGACGGCTGGCTCGACCCGCTCGACACGACGGGCGCCGGCGGCAGCGCCGCCCCGGGCTCCAATGGAACCGCCCCTCCGACCGCCGCCGCGACCACGGCGCCCGATGCATCGGCGTCGCCCGCCGCCGGTGGTTCGCCCGTCGGGCCCGCGGGCACCCCCATCGAGCTCGCTCCCGGCCCGATCACGGCGTTCGAGGCTCGCTTCGACCCGAGCGGCACCCGCCTCGCCGTCTGGGTCGCCGACGCGTCGGACCCCACCGTCGGCACGCTCCGCCTCGTCGTCCTCGACCGGGGCCACGGGCGGGTCGACCCGACCCTGACGCCGCTGCCGTCGGTCCGCGCGCTCAAGGGCGTCTCCATCGACACCGGCCGCCTGGCGTGGGTCACGCCGCCCGGCCAGGACGGCAACCAGAGCACGGTCCAGGTGCTCGCCTGGGCCAACGACGACTTCGGCCAGGTCGAGACCGTTCCCGGAGCGCAACTGACGATCGTCCACTGACGCGGCGGGCCTTTGCGGCTCTCCCGCGCCGCGCTTCGATGGCGTACAGTCGCCCTCCCATATGCGACCCAGCAGGACGGTCGCGAGGGCGGCGCTCATCGCTGCGCTCGCGCTCGGAGCGCTGCCGGGCCTGGCGGCCTCGCACAGTTCGAGTCCCGACCGGCCCATCGATGCAGCGGCATTCCGACAGGTCATCCTCGCGTCATCGTTCGATCGGTCCGGGAGCCAGATCGCGGCGATCGACCCCGTGCTGGCCTCCGAGGGCCTCCTCGGCCCGACCGCGCGGTTCTCCGAGGGCGTCGCCACCAAGGTGGTCTTCCCGGGTCGCGCCTCGGTCCGGCTGCCGGCCGTCTCCGCGGCGTCGAGCTGGAAGTCGCCGAAGTACACGGTCTCCGGGACGGCGTCCTTCTACGACAACGGCACGACCGCGATGCGGCTGCCGCGGGGCACCGTCATCGTGATCTGCGGCGCCGCCGGGTGCCTCGAGCGCGTCGTGAACGACTACGGCCCGGCCGCGTACACCGGCCGCGTCATCGACATGTACAGGCCCGACTTCTTCGCGATCTGCGGGTGCGGCTCATACGCGGGCCTCACGCAGGTGTCGATCAGGGTCTACGGCATCCCGTAGCCTCCGACGCGCGGTAGACTCCGCGGCGAACCTTCGAGCCGGCCCGAGAGCCGGCGGACGGGCCCCGAGAGGCCAGGAGGAGCGATGAACGGCCGCCGGATCATGACCGCGGACGAGATCCGCCGAGCGGTGATTCGGATCTCCCACGAGATCGTCGAGAAGCAGGCCGGCACGGACGGCCTCCGCCTCGTGGGCATCCAGCGCCGCGGCGTTCCATTGGCGAAGCGGCTCGCCGAGGAGATCGAGGCGCACGAAGGTGTCCGCATCCCCGTCGGCGCGCTCGACATCGAGTTCTACCGCGACGACCTCTCGACGCTCGGGCATTCGCCGCTCGTGAAGGGCACGGACCTGCCGTTCGAGATCGGCGGCACGACCGTGGTCCTCGTGGACGACGTGCTGTACACCGGGCGAACCGTGCGCGCCGCGATGGACGCCTTGCGCGAGTTCGGGCGGCCGCAGGCCGTCCGGCTCGCGGTGCTCGTGGATCGAGGCCATCGCGAGC
>DASUHU010000049.1:0-17227 GCA_036273395.1 Candidatus Limnocylindrales bacterium | reverse complement strand
GGGAAGATCGGGCTCCCAGACCCGCTCCGCGAGCCACGCGCCGCGCGGCCGCACGCCGACCGCCGACTCGACGAGATCGGCCAGCGCAACGAGCTGTCCCAGGCGGTCGCGCGCCGGGATGGCCGGCAGGATGGGCTCCGCCAGGCCGCCGCCCAGGACCTCGACCTGGCCTCGCTCGACGAGCGCCCGCACTCGCGGGAGGAAGTCGGGCCGCTGATCCGCCAGCCACGCCAGCAACGGCCCCGAGTAATGGAGGCCGACCCGGATCCGCGGGTGCCGCTCCAGCGCCGCCAGCATCGGCGCGTAGGCGTGCTCGAACACGTCCTCGATGACCCAGCCGAAGTTCCCGACCGGCTGGTGGTTGTGGAGGACGAGCGCGAGCGCGATGCGGCCGCTCACCCGGGGGCCATCCGGCCGCTCATCCCGGCGCGCTCCGGCCGCTCATCCCGGCGCCCTCATCGCTGCGCGGTTTCGACCCCTTCCCCGACGCTGATCCCGGCGGCCGGCAGGTACAGGCGCTCCGTGTACTCGTGCAGCATCCGGCTCGTCGAGAAGCGCCAGACGGTCGAGGCCATGGAGCGGCGCATCAGCTCGAGCCAGCGTCGCGGGAGGCCGTCCGCGTCGCGCTCGAAGTACGCCGGGACGACCTCGTCCTCGAGGATCCGGTAGAGGTCCATCGCGTCGGACCAATCCTGGGCGCCCTCGTCCGGATTGGTCTCGCGACCGCCGATGGCCCAGCCGTTGTCCCCGGTCCAGCCCTCGTCCCACCAGCCGTCGAGGACGCTGAGGTTGACGATTCCGTTCATCGCGGCCTTCATCCCGCTCGTGCCGGACGCCTCGAGCGGCCGGCGGGGATTGTTGAGCCAGACGTCCACGCCCTGGACGAGGAACCGGGCGACCCGCAGGTCGTAGTCCTCGAGGATGAAGACCCGGTCGTGGAGCTCCTCGGAGCGGCTCCGCGTGAAGATCTCCTGGATGACGGCCTGGCCCGGCCGGTCGGCGGGATGGGCCTTGCCGGCGAACACGACCTGGACCGGCCGATCGGGGTTCGTGAGCAGCCGGGCGAGGCGCTCGATGTCGGTGAAGATCATCCCGGCCCGCTTGTAGGTCGCGAAGCGCCGGGCGAAGCCGATCGTCAGGGCATCCGGGTCCAGGACCCCGGCCAGCTGCTCCAGCTCCGCGGGCGGCTCGCCGTGACGGGCGAACTGGCTCCGGAGCCGCCCGCGTGCGAACAGCGCGAGCTCGGTCTTCTGGCGGCGGTGGGCCTCCCACAGCTCCGCCGCCGGGATCCGGTCGATCCGGTCCCACCAGCGATTCGCCTCGGTCGAGGGCTCGAGGTCGTCGAGGTCGGCGTCGAGGTACTTCGTGTCGAGCTCGCGCATCGGGCCACCGATCCAGGTCGGTGGGTGGACCCCGTTCGTGATCGGCACGATCGCGTGCGGGACGATGTCGTGCCAGGTCGCATTGGCCGTCTCGGCATGGAGCCGGCTGACGGCATTCGCGCCATGGGTGAGCCGGAGGCTGAACGCGGTCATGTCGAACTGGTTCGCGTCATCGTCCGGTCCGCGGCCGATCTCGAGCAACCGCTCGACCGGCACGCCGCCGGTGTGCTCGCGCCCGTCGCCATCGAGGAGCGGACCGGCGATCCGCCGGACGAGGCCGGCCTCGAAGCGCTCATTGCCGGCCGAGACGGGCGTGTGGATGGTGAAGACCGAGTTCCGGGAGACCTGATCGAAGGCCTCGTCGAGCTCGGCCCCCATCGCGACGAGCTCCCGGGCCCGCTCGGCCAGGAGGAACGCGGAGTGGCCCTCGTTCAGGTGCCAGACCGCGGGATCGAGCCCCAGCGCCCGGAGGGCGCGGACCCCGCCGACGCCGAGGATGAGCTCCTGGTGGAGGCGCATCTCCCGACCCCGGACATAGAGGATGTGGGTGATCGGCCGGTCGGCCGGATCGTTCGAGGGCGTGTCCGTGTCGAGGAGGAGGACCGGCACGCGGCCCACGTGGACGCACCAGACGTCGACCCGGACGTCCCGGCCCGGCAGCTCGACGGTCACGCTCAGGGGCTCGCCCTCGCGCCCGAGCACGCGACTCAACGGCAGGCGGTGCGGGTCGTAGTCGGAGTAGCGATGCTCCTGGTGGCCGTCGGCATCGATCGTCTGGCGGAAGTAGCCGTTCCGGTAGAACAGGCCGACGCCCACCACGGGCAGGGCCATGTCGCTGGCCGACTTCATGTGATCGCCGGCCAGAACGCCGAGGCCGCCGGAGTAGATCCCGAGCCGCTCGTGGAGGCCGTACTCCGCGCAGAAGTAGGCGATCGGGCCGTCGAGGGCCCTGGCGTAGGTCCGGTGGAACCAGTGGTCGGCGCCGTTGGCCATGTAGCGGTCGAAGTCGGCGATGACCCGCTGCGCCTCAGCGATGAAATCGGGGTTGTCCAGCAGGGGCGCCCAGTCCACGCCGGCCGTGAGGATCGGGATGGGGGAGTGGTGGCGGGCCCAGCCGGCGCCATCGATCCTGGAGAAGATCGCCCGGGCGCGCGGGTGCCACGTCCAGTACAGGTTGTAGGCGAGCCGGCGAAGGCCCTCCAGCTCCGGCGGGACCCGGACGTGACTCGGCGGGGCCGAGGGGATTCGGACCGCGGGCTCCATCGGCCGCGATGATATCCGGCGCGATTCGCGCCGGTAAACCGGTTTAGCCCGCGGACCGCTGCCGCCCGTGTCGCAGCGGGCTTGCAGATGCCGCCCGCTATCCTCGCCGCGTGCCGCTGCGCGTCGCCTTCCTTGCCGCGGAGTGCGAGCCGTGGGCCAAGACCGGCGGCCTCGCGGACGTGGTCGATGCGCTGGCCCGGGCGGTCGGCGAGATCGCGGGCGACGAGCTGTCGGCGCCGGTCGACGTGTTCCTGCCGCGATACCGCGGGATCGAGGTGCCACCGGACGCGCCGAGACGCCGGCTCGGCGTCCCCGACCCGTTCGGGCCGGGCGGCCGGACCTCGCTGTCTGTCGTGGATGTCCCGGGCGACGGCTATCGGCTTCGCCTGATTGACCATCCACCGGCGTACGACCGCGATGGCTACTACGGCGACGCGAACGGCGACTTCCCGGACAATGCCTGGCGGTTCGGGCTGTTCTGCCGGGCCGCGCTCGAGGTCCTTCGGGCCGAGGATCCACCGGTCGACGTCCTGCACCTCCACGACTGGCACACCGGCCCCGCGGCGATCCTCCGCGACACCGTCCTTCGGGACGACCCGGTCATCGGGCGGGCCGCGATCCTCCTCACGATCCACAACCTCGCCTACCACGGCTGGGTTCCCGCAGACCGGTTCGGGCAGCTGGGCCTCCGTCCGGGCGACGGCGTGGTCGCCTCCGGGGCCGATGGCCTCGATCTCCTGCGCGAGGGGATCGAGCGGTCGGACCTCGTGAACACGGTCAGCCCGGGGTTTGCGGCCGAGGCTCGCACGCCCGAGCTGGGGATGGGCCTCGACGGCGCGCTCCGGGCCAGGGGCGATCGCTTCTTCGGGATCCTCAACGGGCTCGACACGGACCTGTGGGATCCCGCGACCGACGAGACGCTCACGGCTCCATTCGACCGACGCGATCGCTCCGGGAAGTCGCGGGACCGAGCGGACCTGCTCGGGCGGGTGGGCCTCGATCCGGGCGATCCCTCGCCGGTCCTGTCGATGATCGGGCGGCTCGATCCGCAGAAGGGCTTCGATCTCCTCGCGGCGGCCGCTCCGACGCTCCTGGAGTGGGGCGTCCGGCTCATGGTGCTGGGATCCGGCGCGTCGGCGGAGCTCGACGATCTCCGCGCGCTGGCGGCCCGGAGTCCGGGCCGGATCGCGCTCGTCGAGCGGTTCGACCGCGAGCTCGCCCGGCGGGTCTACGCCGGCACGGACGGCTTCCTCATGCCATCGCGCTTCGAGCCCTGCGGGACGGGGCAGATGATCGCCCTGCGGTACGGCACGCCACCCATCGTCCGGGCGACCGGGGGCCTCCGCGACACCGTGGTCGACGCGGACGAGCACGCCGACGGCACCGGGTTCCGGTTCGACGCCGCTTCGCCCGACGCGCTCCTCTCGGCCTGCCGCCGGTTCGTCGCGTGGCACGCGACCGGGGGCGCGCGATGGTCCGAGCTCCTCGACCGCGGGATGGCGGTCGACTTCGACTGGCGGCGCCGCGCCGCGCCCGCCTACCTGCAGGCGTATCGGCGGGCGGTCTCGGTGCGGCGGGAGAGCGCGGTGCGCAGCTAGGGCGCGATCGCCGCCAGGATTGCCGCGACGAGCGGCTCGATGTGCGTCCGCTGCGGTGAGTGCGGGGCGCCCGAGATCGTCACCACGTGGTCCGTCCCGAGCCGCTGCTCGATCGCCGGGATGGCGGCATCGGGCACCAGGCAGCCGGCCTTCGGGTCACCCCGGATGAGCCAGACATCGCTCGCCTCCGCGGCTGGGTCGGCCAGCGCCGCGATCCCGGCATCCCAGTCCCCGTTGTCGAGCAGGATCGAGCCGACGGCGCCGACGTCGAAGCGGGTGACGCCCACGGCCTTCGCCCGGACATCGCCGTCGAGCCAGCCCGGATGCGCGGCCCGGAACCGCGCGACCGCCTCGTCGAGGTCGGCGGTTGGCTGCTCCTCGGGATCCTTCGTCATCAGCGCGAGGTACCGGAGCGGCAGGCATGGCGGGTCGAGGAGGATCAGCGTCCGCGGCGCGAGGCCGGCGGCGGGAAGGGCGGCCGCGACCATGCCGCCCCAGGAGTGGCCGAGCACGGCGAGGTCCGGACGTCCTGCCAGGTCCAGCGCGCGGACGAGCTCCACGACATCCGCGGCGGTCTCCGCGAAGCGATGCCGGCCCAGCCAGCCTCCGGTCCGGCCGTGCCCCGGGAGATCGATGGCGAGGACGTGGCGCCCGGCGGCGACCAGGGCCGGTCCGAGCCGCCAGAACGCGTCGGCGTCGGAGGTGACGCCGTGGATCAGCAGGAGGGGCGCATCGGCGTTGCTGCCCCAGCTCCGCACGAACCAGTCGTATCCCGCGGCGCTGACGGTCCGATCCACGCCGGGGGCGGGATTCGCGAGGGCGGCAGCGACGGCCCTGGGGAGCTCGGCGTTCCTGGATCGCGTGATCGAGGCGGCCATGGCGGGATGGTAGTCGCGGCTACGATGGGCCCAGGAGGCAGGCGTGGCCAACCAGTTCGTCGTCCAGCTCAACAACCAGCCCGGCTCGCTCGCGAACCTCGCGGAGGCGCTCGCCGACCGGGGCATCGATGTTCGCGCGATCGGCGGCGGCGGCCTCGGTGACGTGGGCCACGTGATCATGACCACGACCGATGACGAGAGGACCCGAGCGGTCCTCGAGGCCGGCGGCTACACGTACGTCGAGGGCGAATCGATTCTCGCCGAAGTGGCAGACCGGCCCGGCGGCATGGCGAGCATCGCGCGCGAGCTCTCCGACGCCGGCGTGAACATCCGCGGTCACCTGTTCCTGGGGCGCTGGGGCGACCGCGCGATGCTCGGCTTCGTGGTGGACAAGCCGGACGTGGCTCGCCCGATCCTCGAGCGCAAGGGCTGATCAGGACCACTCGGCCGGTCGGCTAGCATGGGCTGGCTCCGGGCGGGAGTAGCTCAGTTGGTAGAGCGCTAGCCTTCCAAGCTGGATGTCGCGGGTTCGAATCCCGTCTCCCGCTCCACACCTCGGCGTACGATGCCGGGGTGGATCTCCCCGAAGCGACGAGCACGAAGCGTGACGCCGCCCGCCTGATCGAGACCATCCGGGCGTCGGTCATCGGGGACGACGAGGTCGTCAGCGGACCGTTCGGACCGCGGCGCGTGACGTACGCCGATTACACCGCCTCCGGCCGGGCCCTGACGTTCATCGAGGACTACATCCGCGACGCGGTCCTGCCGCGCTACGCCAACACCCACACCGAGTCCTCGGGGACGGGCCTCCAGACCACCCGATTCCGCGACGACGCCCGGGAGCTCATCCGCCGCTCGACCGGCGCGAACCGCCGCGACCACGCCGTGATCTTCTGCGGCTCGGGCTCGACCGGGGCGATCAACAAGCTCGTCGACGTCCTGAACCTGCGATTGCCCGCGGACCTCGACGACCGCTACGACCTGGCCTCGCACATCCCGGCGGCGGATCGGCCGGTCGTGTTCATCGGGCCCTACGAGCACCACTCGAACGAGTTGCCCTGGCGGGAGTCGATCGCGGATCTGGTCACGATCCCCGAGGATCGCGATGGCCGGATCGACCTCGAGGCCCTCGAGGCCGCGCTCGTGGCCCACACCGATCGGCCGCTCAGGATCGGCAGCTTCTCCGCGGCGAGCAACGTGACCGGGATCCTGAGCGACACCCGCGCGATCTCGGTCCTGCTCCATCGCCATGGCGCGCTGTCGTTCTGGGACTTCGCCGCGGCGGCGCCGTACGTCGAGATGGAGATGGACCCGCATCGGGCGGGTGCGGGCGACGAGCCGGATGCCGCCCTCGATTTCAAGGATGCGATCTTCCTGAGCCCGCACAAGCTCATCGGCGGACCGGGCACGCCCGGCTTGCTCGTGGCGAGGCGGGAGCTGTTCCGCAATCGAGTGCCCACGGAGGTGGGCGGCGGCACGGTGGCCTACGTCAACTCGTTCATGCACGTCTACCAGGCCGATCCGGAGCACCGCGAGGAAGCCGGGACGCCGGCGATCGTCGAGTCGATCCGGGCCGGCCTCGCGTTCCAGCTGAAGGAAGCGGTCGGTGTCGAGGCGATCCGCGAGCGAGAGGAGTCGTTCATCCATCGGGCAATCGAGCGCTGGTCGCGCAATCCCGCGATCGAGATCCTCGGCTCGAAGTCGCTGCCGCGCCTCTCGATCGTGTCGTTCGTCGTCCGCCACGACGGCCGGTACCTCCACCACAACTTCATCGTCGCCCTGCTCAACGACCTGTTCGGCATCCAGTCACGGGGCGGCTGCGCCTGTGCCGGTCCGTACGGCCACCGGCTGCTCGGCATCGAGGCGGACCGGGCGATGGCCTACGAGCGCGAGGTCGAACGCGGCTGCGAGGGCATCAAGCCGGGCTGGGTCCGGGTGAACTTCAACTACTTCGCGAGCGAGGCGGTGTTCGAGTACCTCCTCGCCGCGGTCGATCTCGCCGCGAACGAGGGCTGGCGGCTGCTGCCGCAGTACCGGTTCGAGGCCGCAACGGGGCTCTGGAAGCACGCCGGCGGCCAGGCCAAGCCGCCGATGAGCCTGTTCGACGTCGACTACTCCACCGGATCGATGCGGCATCCCGGCCATCGGCGGCGCGCGCCCGAGAGCGCGCTCGCGGGCTACCTGACCGAGGCCCGCCGAATCCTCGCTTCCGATCCGGACTCGCGCGCCGCCGCTCCGACGGACCTCGACCGCGAGGTCGAGGCCCTGCGCTGGTTCTGGCTGCCCGAGGAGATCGCGGCCGGCCGTCCCGGCCCCTCGATCGGGGTCGGGGCCGCAGCCGCCTCGTCCTGACCTGCGCCGCTTCTCCGTGATGGGGATTCCGCCTGGTTGGGCCCCAACTCCCGGGTGAGCGCGACCCGAGCGCTCTTACCTCGGGCGTAAGAAACCGGACCTCAACGCGCACGCGCTCGCTTCGAGCGAGCGTGGGCTCATACCTCGGGGGTATCCGAGCCCAGGATCGCCCGCTCCCGGAGGCTCCATGCGCCGGACTCATACCTCGCGGGTATGAACGCCCGCTTGGCTACCTGGGAGGTATGAACGGATGCCCCGTCTCGTCGCCCGGCGGGAAATCCACGCAGGCGACCTGAGCTGGCACTGCCGTGGACCTGGGCTGGCACCGGTCAGCCCTCCGCGAGCGGCACTCCGAGCACGTTGAAGCCGCCGTCGACGTAGACGACTTCGCCGGTGACGGCGCTCGACAGGTCGGAGGCGAGATAGAGGCCCGTCCGTCCGACGTCCTCGATCGAGATGTTCGACCGGAGCGGGGCCACATCGGCGAAGGTGCCGTACATCTTCTTGAATCCCGCGATCCCGGCCGCCGCGAGGGTTCGGACGGGCCCCGCGCTGATCGCGTTGACCCGGATGCCGTCGGGACCCAGGTCGGCCGCGAGATAGCGGACGCTCGCCTCGAGCGCGGCCTTGGCGACGCCCATGACGTTGTAGTGGGCGACGACCTTCTCGGCGCCGTAGTAGGTCAGGGTCATCACCGACGAGCCCGGGTGGAGCAGAGGGCGGGCCTCGCGCACGAGCGCCACGAGCGAATACGCCGACACGTCGAGCGCGAGCGCGAAGCCATCCCGCGAGGTCTCGATGAACTGGCCGTCGAGGTCCTCGCGCTTCGCGAAGGCGAGGGCGTGGACGAGGATGTCGATCTCGCCGTGGGCCGCGCGCCACTTCTCCATCACGCCCCGGATCTGCTCGTCCGACTGGACGTCGCAGGCTTCCACGAAGGTCGACCCGATCGAGTCGGCAAGCGGTCGGACGCGCTTCTCGATGAGGCTCTCGACCGACGAGAAGCCGACGGTCGCCCCCTCGTCGTGGAGCGCCTTGGCGATGCCCCAGGCGATCGAGTGATCGTTCGCGACGCCGAAGATGAGGGCCTTGCGGCCATCGACGAGGCCCATCGAGCTCCTTTCGTGCACTGGTCCCCGCGATCGTCGCACGCTCGTGGCCTCGGCACCGCCCGTTGCGTGCACTGGCACAACGATCGCGCGCGGAGGCTTGCGCCGGCGGCCCTACGATCCGGCGATGCCATCCCAGCTCGCGACGGCGCTTGGCGGGGTTCGAGCCTTCGTGCTCGACGCCGATGGCGTGCTCATGTTCCGGGGGCGGCCAATCGATGGGTCGGTCGAGGCGCTGGAGACCCTTCGCGATCGCGGGATCCCATACCGCGTCGTCACGAACTACTCGGCCACCCATCGCGACACGCTGGCCGCCCAGTTCGCGAAGGCCACCGGACTCCCGGCGGAGCCGGAGAAGATCATCACGGCAGCGTCCGCGGCGGCCGCGTACACGCGTCGCCAGCATCCCGGCGCGCCGTTGCTGGTCCTGGCCGGACCCGACGCCCTCCGCGAGTGGGGCGGGCAGCACGTGCTGAGCCCGAGCGAGGCCGGCGAGGATGGAGCCCGCGTCGACGCCGTGGTCATCGGCGACGCGGGCGACGAGCTGTCGTTCCGCAACCAGGACATCGCCTTCAGGCACCTCCGAGGCGGCGCCGAGTTCATCGCGATGCATCGCAACCCGTGGTGGACGACGGCGCACGGACCGACCCTCGATGCCGGGGCGATCGTCACGGGCCTCGAATATGCCCTCGGGCGCAAGGCCGTCGTCTGCGGCAAGCCCTCACCGGTCGTGTTCCG
This sequence comes from Candidatus Limnocylindrales bacterium, assembly GCA_036273395.1. GTDB lineage: Bacteria > Chloroflexota > Limnocylindria > Limnocylindrales > CSP1-4 > UBA5189. The sequence continues at coordinate 7,907 of DASUHU010000049.1, read as the reverse complement.
CGAGGCCGTTGCCGAGCTTCGGGCCGAGGTCGCCAGGAGCGGCGGCGCTCGCCTCCGTGCCCCGGAGGTGGTCATGGTCGGCGACGATCCGAAGGCGGACGTGGTCGCAGCGCGACGCGCCGGCCTTCGGGGGATCCTCGTCCTCAGCGGCAAGCACGACCGCGAGACGGCAATGCAGCTCCTGGGTCGCTCGACCGTGGACGCCGTCGCAAGGGATCTCGCAGAGGTCGTGTCGGCGCTGGCCTGAATCGCTACCCTCACGCGACCGCCGGGGGGCAGAGAGGGAGGATCGCACGTGCCCAAGTCGCGATTCCGCGCGCTCGCATCGCTGCTCACAGCCGTGATGCTGTTGGCCTTTTCGGTCGGCAGCGCCTCCGCGGCGAGCCCGAAAGCGAGCTTCACGTTCAGCATCTGCCAGGCGACGATCGATAGCTTCGACGGCGACGGCAATCCGATCACGCTCCAGGCCATCGAGTTCCTGTACTCGTGGTCCGGCGCACGCGTCGATAACGTGTCCGGCTCCTGGACGCGCTCGGATGGGCAGCCTGTCCTGTTCGGGTTCGATGACAGCGACTTCGCCGGGGCGCGCTCCGGCTCGGTCGATGCGGGCTCGCTCACGATCATGGACGATCCCGGATTCGATGGACTCGTTGGCGCGTTCCAAGTAAATCGCCACGTCCTATTCTCGCAGGCGATCCCCGAGCCGGCGGGCGGCTGGACCAGCGTTCCGGCCTGCTGACGGCATCGTCTTCGCGAATCTGAAGGCCGCCCCGACCGGGGCGGCCTTCTTCATGCCCACGGGTGCCGCACTACACTGCCGCTGAAGCGAACCGCCCGATCGCGTCGCCCGATTCCAGACGCCCGCGGTTCCCGTCGAATGCCCGCACGAGATGTCGAACGGAGCCGAGATGACCGCCGAAGCGACGAAGCCGCGCATCAAGATCACCTACGCCACGCTGCGTGCCGACAACGACGAGCTCCACGCCCTGTACGAGGCCGGTGTCGAGCAGTCGACGGCGAAGCTCGGCGGCGACTACCAGAACCACATCGACGGCCAGTGGGTCGAAGGCTCGGCCGGGACGTTCGAGGTCCGCTCGCCGATCGACAGCGAGATCCTGATCGGGACCTTCGCGAAGGGCGATCGGAGCGACGTCCAGCGCGCGATCGCCTCGGCGAAGAAGGCTCAGGTCGAGTGGCGCCGCGCGCCCTTCCAGGAGCGGGCGAAGATCATCCGTCGCGCGGGTGACCTCATCTCCGAGCGGCAGATGGTCTATTCGGCCGACATGGCCTACGAGGTCGGCAAGAGCCGGCTCGAGGCGCTCGGCGAGGTCGAGGAGGCGGCGGACCTCCTGCGCTACTACTCGAAGATCCTCGAGGACAACCTCGGCTACGACCACCAGATGGACAACCTCGGGGATGCCGCGGTCCATACCCGGTCGGTCCTGCGCCCCCACGGCGTGTTCGCGATCATCTCGCCGTTCAACTTCCCGATGGCCCTCTGCGCCGGTCCCGTGGGCGCCGCGCTGCTCGCGGGCAACGGCGTCGTGTTCAAGCCCGCCTCCGCGGCGCCGCTCTCGGGCGTGAACCTCGTCCACGCGCTCGAGGACGCCGGCCTGCCGAAGGGCCTCCTGAACCTGGTGATGGGCCCCGGCGACACGGTCGGCGAGGAGCTCCAGGAGAACCCCGGCATCGATGGCCTGGCGTTCACCGGCTCGTACGACGTCGGGTTCAAGCTCTACCGCAACTTCTCGACCCGCTGGCCGCGGCCCTGCATCATCGAGATGGGCGGTAAGAACCCGGCCATCGTGTCCCGGAAGGCGGATCTCGAGGAGGCGGCCGAGGGGATCATGCGGTCGGCCTTCGGGTTCGGCGGCCAGAAGTGCTCCGCGAACTCGCGGGTGTACGTCGAGCGTCCGGTCCACGACGAGCTCGTCCGGATGCTCGTCGAGAAGACCGAGAAGATCACGATCGGCGATCCGATCAAGCGCGAGAACTGGCTCGGGCCGGTGGTCGACGAGCGTGCGGTCCGCAAGTACCAGCAGGCGGTCTCCGAGGCCCGCCGCGACGGCACCGTCATGACCGGCGGCGAGCACCTGACCGACGGCGCCCTCGAGCGCGGCTTCTACGTCGAGCCAACCGTCGTCGGCAACCTTCCGCCGTCGCATCGGCTGTTCCAGGACGAGCTGTTCGTGCCCTTCACGGCGGTGGCGCCCGTGGACTCGATCGAGGAGGCGCTGCGCCTCTCGAACGACTCGATCTACGGCCTGACCGCCGGGATCTACAGCGAGGACAAGGCCGAGGTCGAGCGGTTCCTCGATGAGGTCCAGGCCGGCGTCCTGTACGTCAATCGCCGCGCCGGCGCGACGACCGGCGCGTGGCCCGGCGTGCAGGCCTTTGGCGGCTGGAAGGGCTCCGGCTCGACCGGCAAGTCCGGCCTGTCGATGTACTACGTCGGCCAGTTCATGCGCGAGCAGAGCCACACCATCGTCGACTGACGCGACGAAGAAGGACCTCCCCCGGCGAGCGAGGGAGGTCGGCTGTCGGCGGCGCGGGTGATCAAGGTCAGGCGGTCGCGGGCTCGCTGATCTTCTCGACCTTGGCGCCGGTCGGCTTGCCCTGCTGGAGGATCCGGATGGCGTTTCCGAACGGGTCGCGGAGGCCCATGTCGGTGCCGTAGAAGTGGTCCGTCGGCTCCTGCGTGAAGTCGGTCACGCCGCGGGCCTTGAGCTGGTCGTAGAGCTCGCGGACGTCATCGACGACGAACACCAGGCCCGACAACGCGCCCTTCGTGACGAGCTCTCGCAGCTCGGCCGCGGTCGCGTCGTCGTGGAGAGGCGATCCGGGTTGCTCGAGCGAGATCTCGGTCCCGCCCTCGACGCCCGGCACCCGGACCGTCAGCCAGCGGTAGTCGCCCTGGCGGATGTCGTTGCCCTTCTCCAGGCCGAGCTTGTTGACGTAGAAGTCGAGCGCCTCGTCCTTGTCCAGGACGTAGATCGAGGCGACGTTGAGCTTGGTGATCACGGTGGTGTCTCCTGTCGGTTGGGTGTGTCGATGGGGTCAGGCTATGGACCGGCGGCGCTCCGCGCTTCTCCGAAACTGCTGGACCGGGGATGGACGCCCAGCGGCAGCCGCGGCCGCGTCTGGGCCATCTGGAAGCAGTGCGGCGCCTCGATCGGGGGGTTCGTGGCGCGATAGTCCGAGGGTGCCTGGCCGACGATATCCCGGAAGGTCCGGCTGAACGTCCCGAGGCTCGTGAAGCCAACGTCGAAGCAGATGTCGGTGATGCTCCGGTCCGTCTCCCGGAGCAGGAACATCGCCCGCTCGACGCGGCGCCGCTGGAGGTACCGATGCGGCGTCTCGCCGAAGGCCGCTCGGAAGCTCCGGCTGAAGTGGGCCGGGGAGCAGTAGGCGACCCGGGCGATCGCGGGGATGTCCAGGGGCTCGGCGTAGGCCCGGTCCATCGCGTCGCGGGCGCGCAGGAGGCGGCGGTTGAGCTCCTCGGCGTCCTGGCTCACCCGCACACGCTACGCGCTTCGGGTCGGATCGCGGTTGCAGCGACGTCGCAACCCGCCGCGGCTGTAGACTCGTGCTCTATCCAGCCTGCATAAAACCTATGCGTTGAGGGTGCTCGTGGCCCAGCCAGCGTCGTCGCTCGATCCCCGGACTCGTGACCTTCGTGACCGACCGATTCCCGATCTCGTCACGGAGATCCCCGGTCCGAAGGCGAAGGCCCACGTCGAGTACGACGAGCGCTGGACATCGCCGAGCCTGCCACGGGCGTACCCGTTCGTGCCGGTCCGGGGTCACGGCGTGGCGGTCGAGGACATCGACGGCAACGTCTTCCTCGACTTCGCCGCCGGGATCGCCGTCAATTCGACCGGCCACGGCCACCCCCAGGTCGTGGCGGCGATCAAGGAGCAGGCGGCGGACCTGATCCATTACTCGGCGTCGGACTTCTACCTCCCGATCTACGCCCAGGCGGCCGAGGCAATCGGGAAGCTCGCCCCGATGCGCGGCCGAGTTCGGACGTATCTCGGCAACTCGGGCACGGAGGTCGTCGAGGCGGCCATGAAGCTGGCCCGCTACCACACGGGCCGGCCGTACATCGTCGGGTTCCTGGGCGGGTTCCACGGCCGGACGTACGGCTCGGTGACGCTCACCGCCTCCAAGGCCAAGTACCACGCCCACATCGGGCCGATGCTGCCGGGCGTGTTCCACGCGCCGTTCGGGCACGTCGCCGACCTCAAGTGGTTCGACGAGGTGCTGTTCGACAAGCTCGTGCCGGCGAACGAGGTCGCGGCGGTGATCCTCGAGCCGATCCAGGGCGAGGGTGGCTACATCGTGCCCGAGGACGGCTTCCTCGAGGGGCTTCGCGAGCTGTGCACGAAGCACGGGATCCTGCTCGTCGCCGACGAGATCCAGTCCGGCGCCGGGCGGACCGGGAAGATGTGGGCGATCGACCACTGGAACGTCGAGCCGGACATCCTCCTCGTCGCGAAGGGCATCGCCTCGGGCATGCCGCTCGGCGCGATGGTCACGAGGGCCGAGATCCTGGAGTCGTGGTCCGTGGGCGCGCATGGCTCGACGTACGGCGGCAACCCGGTCGCCTGTGCGGCGGCCCTCGCGACGATCGAGCTGCTCCAGGGCGGCCTCGTCGACAACGCGGCGGCCCGGGGAGCCCAGGCGTTCGAGGGGCTGGACCGGATCCGGGCCGCGCATCCTGACCTCGTGACCGACGTCCGGGGCAAGGGCCTCATGATCGGGATCGAGTTCGCCAACCCCGAGCTCGCGGAGGCGGTCCAGTTCGAGGCGTTCGAGCGAGGCCTGCTGGTCCTCGAGTGCGGCAGGCAGACCGTCCGGATGTGCCCGCCGCTCACGATCGCCGAGGACGAGATGGCGACCGGCCTCCGGATCTTCGGCGAGTCGATCGCGGACGTGGCGGCCCGGCCGTCGAAGGCGGTCAGCGACGCGGCAGGCGCATCGGCGATGCACGAGGAGGGCGAGGTCGGCGGCTGAGTCCCGGTCCGGACGTCGACCAGCGACGGATGCGGCGCGACCCCGAGCGGGCCCGCTCGGCATACTCGCCGCGATGACCGACTCGGCCCGATGAGCAGCTCGAAGGTCGCGACGATGCGCGACGCCGTGGCGGACCTCGTCCGAGACGGCGACACGGTCGCGATCGAGGGGTTCACCCACCTCATCTCGTTCGCGGCGGGCCACGAGATCATCCGCCAGGGAAAGCGCGACCTGACGCTCGCCCGGATGACCCCGGACCTGATCTACGACCAGATGATCGCGGCCGGCTGCGCCCGGAAGCTCATCTTCAGCTGGCTCGGCAACCCGGGCGTCGGGACGCTCGGCGCGATCCGCCGCCGGATGGAGGCCGGGACAAGCGAGCCGCGAGGCAACGAGCCCGAAGGTGGCGAGGGCCGGACGGCTGGCCGGAAGCTGCCGCGCCTCGAGGTCGAGGAGTACAGCCACTTCGGGATGGTGGGGCGCTACGTGGCGGGCGCCTCGAACCTGCCGTTCTACCCGCTCCGGTCGTATTTCGAGACGGACCTCCCGCGGGCGAACCCGCTCATCCGCGAGATTCCGTCGCCATATGACGATGGGATCGTCTACGCGGTCCCGCCGCTGAAGCCGGACGTCGCGATCGTCCACGCCCAGCGAGCCGATGCGGCCGGCGACACCCAGATCTGGGGCCTCCTCGGGTGCCAGAAGGAAGCCGCGTTCGCGGCGGACCGCGTCATCGTCGTCGTGGAGGAGCTGGTCGACGAGGCGGTGATCCGGGCCGACCCAAACCGCACCGTGATCCCGGGGCTCATCGTCGACGCGGTCGTGGTCGAGCCGTTCGGGGCCCATCCCTCGTACGTCCAGGGCCGCTACGACCGCGACAACCGGTTCTACCGCGACTGGGACCCGATCACGAAGGACGAGGACGCGCTCCAGGCGTGGCTGCGCGACTGGGTCCACGGCCTCGACGGCCGGGCCGCATACGTGGACAAGCTCGGCGCCGAGCGGGTCGCGTCGCTGCGGCCGTCCGCTGCGGCGCCATCCGGGATCGTTGACTACGGGGAGTACCGGTGACCGGCGCCGGGCCCTCGGCCGAGGGGGCGGCCTTCTCGAAGAACGAGATGATGATCGTGGCCGCCGCGCGGGAGCTCGCCGGCCAGCGGGTCTGCTTCGTCGGGGTCGGCTTGCCGAACATCGCGGTCAATCTCGCCAAGCGGACGGTCGCCCCGGACCTGGAGCTCGTGTACGAGGCGGGCGTGTTCGGGGCCCGGCCGGCGCGGCTGCCGCTCAGCATCGGCGACCCGACGATCGTGACCGGCGCGACGGCCGTGACGAGCATGGCCGAGCTGTTCGGGCTGTACCTCCAGGGCGGCCTGATCGACGTCGGGTTCCTCGGGGCGGCCCAGATCGACCGGTTCGGGAACATCAACACGACGGTGATCGGTCCCTACGCGGATCCGTCGACGCGGCTGCCGGGGAGTGGCGGAGCGTGCGAGATCGCCATCAACGCCCGGCAGGTGTTCGTGATCATGCGCCAGAGCGCGCGGAGCTTCGTCGAGCGGATCGACTTCCGGACGAGCGCCGGGAATCTCGGCGGGGCCGAGCAGTCGCAGCGGATCCGGCGCGAGCAGGGCTGGCTGGGTCGAGGCCCGACGGTCGTCGTGACGGACCTCGCGATCTGGCACTTCGACGAGACCGGCGAGATGCGGGTCGACGCGCTCCACCCCGGCGCGACCCTCGACCAGGTTCGGGCCACGGTCGGCTGGGAGCCGAAGGTCGCGGCCTCGCTCGAGACCACCCCCGCGCCGACCCCCGAAGAGCTGCGCCTCATCCGCGAGGAGCTCGATCCGACCGGGGCCTATACCCGCTAGCTGTCGTCTCCAAAGACGTTGTTGACAACTGAGAGCCTCCGATCACGGTTCGGGGTGTTGATGCACCGCACCGTGAGGAGACTCTCGTGGCCCATCCTAAGGCCCGTCTCAACGTCCTTGGTCGGGAGCTGCTGGTGACGCGGGTGATCGTCATGGGCTGGCCGGCGGCGACGGCTGCCGACGCCCAGGGCATCAGCCGGGCGACGGCGTACAAGTGGGTCCGCCGGTTCCGGGCCGAAGGAGTTGCCGGTCTGGCCGACCGGAGCTCTCGACCACACCGGATGCCGCACGCCACGCCGGGTGAGCAGGTCGGCCGGATCCTCGCCGCGCGGGCGGAGTGGCGCTGGGGTCCCGATCGCCTGGGACCCCTCCTCGGCTTGCCGGCCTCGACGGTCGCCGCGGTCCTGCACCGGGAGCGGGTGGGCCGCCTCGCCGATCTCGACCGGCCGACCGGGCTGCCGGTCCGGCGATACGAGGCCGGTCACCCGGGCGAGCTCGTCCACCAGGACCACAAGAAGCTCGGGCGCATCCCCGATGGCGGCGGCCACCGGGCCCTCGGCCGGGCTGCCGCGCCGGCCCGTCACCGCGGCCTCGGCTACGACCACTTCGAGGTCATCGTCGACGACCGCAGCCGGCGGAGCGTGGTGGTCCAGGTGCCCGACGAGAGCAGCTCGAGTGCCGCGGCCGCGCTCAAGGTCGCCCTCGCGACGTTCGAGGCCGATGGCATCACGGTCGAGCGGGTCATGACCGACAACGCCTGGGCGTACCGCGGCCGCGAGTACCGGGCCGTCCTCGGCGATCGCCGCCAGACCCGGACCCGGCCATACCGGCCGCAGACCAACGGCAAGGCGGAGCGCTTCATCGGCACGCTCAATCGCGAGAGGGCCTACGCCCGGACCTACGTCTCGAACGCCGCCAGGCTGGCCGCCCTGCCGGTCTTCGTCGACTTCTACAATCACCGCCGCCCGCACACCGCGCTCGGTGGCCTCAGCCCAGCGGCCGTTGTCAACAACGTCCCTGGGG
>DASUHU010000048.1:0-2538 GCA_036273395.1 Candidatus Limnocylindrales bacterium | reverse complement strand
CGTCGACATCGCCGTCCTGACGCTCGCGCTCGTGATCCTCATCACGATTGGCTCGAAGCTCTACCCGCGCCTGGCCCAGTAGGGTTCAGCCCGCCGGCGGGGGCTCCTCGGGGCCGTGGGGCACGTCGTGCGGGTCGGGGTCGTCGCGCCGGTACGGGACGTTGACCACCACGGTGTGCGGCCGACCCAGGAGCACCTGCCGGAGCCGCTTCGCCGACTGGTTGTAGAGGATCCGCTCCCACCAGCTCCGGGCGACGTACTCGGGGATCACCACGAAGGTGATCGGCGCCTCCTTGTCGGCCGGCCACGCTCGGTCGAGGACGTCGAGATACGCGAGCAGCGGCGCGACGAGGGCGCGGTACGGCGATTCGACGATGACGAGCGGCACGTCGGGCATCTGGCGCTCCCAGCGCTCCCGGATCTTCTGGGCCTCCTCGGGCTCGTCGGACACGAGGATGGCCTGGACGTCGGGTGCGATCGAGCGGCCGACGTTCACCGCGCGGACCACCGCCCGGGTGATCCCCGGGACCGGCACGACGACGCGCTCCTGGCGGTGCGGGCCGGGAATCACGAGGTCCTCGCGCACCGCGAGCTCGGCGTTCGAGGCGCTGTACTGGTGGTGGATGAAGGTCATCATCGCAACGAGGACGGCGATGATCACCGCGACGAGCCAGGCCCCGCCCTCGACCTTCGCGACGAGCACGACGATGAACACGACGGCGGTGAGCGCGGCGCCGAAGCCGTTGACCGAGACCCGCCACTGCCAGCCCCGCGGCCGCTCGCGGAGCCAGTGCCGGACCATGCCCGTCTGGCCGATCGTGAAGGCCACGAACACGCCGACCGAGTACAGCGGGATGAGGGCCGTCGTCCGGCCGCCGAAGATGACCAGGAGCGAGATCGCGACCGCCGACAGGATCAGGATCCCCGACGTGAACGCGAGCCGGTCGCCCCGGAAGCTCATCTGGCGGGGCATGAACCCGTCGTGGGCGAGGATCGCGGCCAGCCGCGGGAAGGCGTTGAACGAGGTATTCGCCGCGAGGAACAGGATCAGGGCGGTGAAGGTCTGGAAGAGGTAGAACCCGATCGAGTCACCGCCGTAGGCGATCGCCGCGACCTGGCTGATGACGGTCTTCGGGGCGGGCTGATCGATCGGCAGGATCGCGTAGCTGTCCGCGACGAACGTGATGCCGATGAACAGGACCGCGAGGATCACCGCCACGGCGGTCAGGGTGTTGGCCGCGTTCCGGGGCTCGGGCGGCTTGAACGCCGGCACGCCGTTCGCGATCGCCTCGGTCCCGGTCAGCGCGACCGAGCCGGAGGCGAAGGCCTTGATGATCAGGAGGATGCCGACCGCCTGGGGCGGCGTGACCCCGCCCGGCAGCGGGTCCGCCGCGACGTGGTGCTCGCCGAGGACGACGATCCGGTAGAGCCCGATCGCGATCATCAGGAACGACGACCCCACGAACAGGTACGTCGGGACCGCGAAGATGTTCCCCGACTCCCGCAGCCCCCGGAGGTTGCCCAGGGTGATCAGGGCGATCGCCGCGACCCCGATCTCGACCCGGGCGTCGGCGACGCCCGGCAGGGCCGAGATGACCTGCTCCACGGCCGACGAGGTCGAGACCGCGACCGTCATGACGTAATCCACGAGCAGAGCCCCGGCGACGATGAGGGCCGCGATCCCGGGCAGGTTCCGCCGCGCGACGGCGTAGTCGCCGCCGCCCGAGGGGTAGGCGTAGACCTCCTGGCGGTAGCTCGTCGAGACGACCGCGATCAGGAGCGCGATCGCGATCGCGATCGGGATGCTGAGCAGGAGCGCGCCGGCTCCCGCGAGGACGAGGACGCGGAGGATCTCCTCGGTCGCGTAGGCCGAGGACGAGATCGGGTCCGAGCTGAAGATCGCGAGGGCCTTCTTCTTGGAGAGCCGCTCGGCGATCTCCTCGTGGATCGAGAGCGGCCGCCCGAACAGCAGGCCACGGGTCCGCGCGAAGGCGCGGCCCAGCCGGGTCCGCGGCGCCGAGGCCGCCTCCCGGGCGACGAGATAGCCCTCGCCGCCGTACCGGAAGTAGGCCGCGTGCGGCCGATCGACGCGGACACGGCGGTCGCCCGGCTTGCGCCCTCGGAGCGGGCTGGGGCTGGTGGTCACCGGCGGACGAGGCGGTGGCCGGCCGTGCTGGGCATGCCGCGCAGGATGGCACGCGCGGCGCGCCGCCGCTGCCACGCCGGGACGAGAGGCCGGGGATGGAGCGCCGCCGCGGCGGCGGAGGGACTACGGGCCGGGAATGGCAGCCGCCGCGGCGCTCGGATCCTCGCGCCGGTACGGCACGTTCACGACCACGGTGTGGTGCCGGCCGAGAAGCGCCCTGCGGAGGCGACGGCCCGACTGGTTGTAGAGGATCTGCTCCCACCAGCTTCGGGCCACGAACTCCGGGATGACGACGAACGTGATCGGGGACAGCTCGTCGGTCGGCGTCTCCGAGTCGAGGACATCGAGGTACGCCAACACCGGATTCACGAGCGCGCGGTAGGGCGACTCGA
>DASUHU010000047.1:0-5589 GCA_036273395.1 Candidatus Limnocylindrales bacterium | reverse complement strand
GATGGCCTGCTCTGTCATACTCCCCGGGAGTATACCCCGTGCGCGACCGCCCATGGCGCGGACGCTACACTCGGGGCCCGTTCCACCCGCGTGAACCGGAGGTCGACCCCTTGGCACAGGCGACCGCGGCGCCGTCCATGTTCTCGGTCTTCCGGAACCGGCGGTTCGCACTGCTCTGGACCGCGCAGCTCGTCTCGACGATCGGCTCGTCGCTGACCGACCTCGCGGCGGCGATCTTCGTCTTCAACGTCACGCACTCGGCCCTGAACGTCGGCATCACGCTGATGGTCACGGCCATCCCGACGCTGTTCGTCGGGCTGTTCGCGGGCGTCCTCGTGGACCGGTTCGATCGGAAGCGGATCCTGCAGGCCTCGGACCTGCTGCGAGGCCTGCTCGTCCTGACGATCCCGTTCCTGGTCGTGGACACGGACGACATCCTCGTCCTGTACGTGATCCTCTTCCTCGCGGCGGTCGTCCGGCAGTTCTTCGACCCGGCCTGGGAGAGCGTCCTGCCCGAGATCGCCTCCGAGGAGGAGCTCGCCCGCGCGAACTCGTTCCTGTCGATCAGCTCGTTCGGCTCGACCGCGGTCGGCTTCGCGGCCGCGGGCATCCTTGCCGGCATCGACATCCACGTGCCGTTCTACATCGACGCGGCGACGTTCCTGTTCTCGTTCGCGTGCGTGAGCCTGGTCAGGCTGCCCCGGCACGCCGATGCGCCCGAGGAATCGACTTCGCCACGGGTGATCGTGTCCAACCTGCGCGAGGGCGCCCGGACCCTGTGGCAGATCCCGCTCCTCCGATCGCTCCTCCTGGCGGGTGCCGCCGTGAACCTGTCCTTCGGGCTCTGGAACGTCCTGCTCCTGCCGATGGCGATCCGGGCCCTGAATGCGACGGAGGCGGAATACGGGCTCCAGGAGGGCCTGACCTCCGTCGGCTTCGCGGTCGCGGCCCTGCTGATGGCGAAGTACCTGGACCGCCTGCCCGAGATCGAGTGGATGACCATCGGGGTCGTCGGGATGGGCGTCTTCGGGGTGTTGTACGGCCTGTCGCCGAACATCCAGATCGCGATCGTCATCGTCATGATCACGGGCTTCCTGAACGCCCCGTTCGGCATCGCCCGGCGGACCTTGATGCAGCGGAGCATCCCGCGGGCGATGCGCGGCCGGGTCTTCTCGGCATTCTTCGTCACCCGCGACGTCCTGTTCCTCATCGGGATGGCGGGCGCGGGCCTGGCCGACATCTTCGACGTCCGGGCGCTGATCGTCGTCGCCTCGATCGTGCTCATCGGCGCGGGCATCGCCCACGCGCTCCTGCCCGGCCTGCGCCGCCCGGCGACGGAGTGGCGACGGGCGCTCCAGCTGCTCGGGACGGCCCCGCATGCCCCGACGCTGGCCGAGGGCCGAGCGGCGACGATGCTCGAGTTCGACCGGCTGACCGATGTCCTCCCGGAGCTCGGCTCGCTGGCGATGTCCCGGCGCACGGCATTCCTCGACGGCGCGACCTTCCACCGCGCCGAGCACGGCATGGCGATCATCAAGCGCGGCGACACGAGCAGCTCCGCGTTCTTCGTCCTGGCCGGCAAGGCCGTGGCCGGCGTGCCCGAGGATGGCGGCAGCTACCGGGCGCTCTCCTCGATGGGCGCGGGTGACTTCTTCGGCGAGATCGCCGCGATCACCGGCAGCCCCCGGACCGCGAACGTCATCGCCGAGGACGACATGGAGCTGATCCAGGTCCCGGGCACGACGCTGAAGTCCCTCCAGGAAGTCCCGGTCATGGAGAAGCTCATCGACTCGAAGCTGTCCGAACGGCTGACCCGGACGGCCGACGCCGATCTCGTCCGCCTGGCCGGCCTCAACCAGGGCGACCTGCGTGACCTGCGGCGGCGGCGGGGCCGTCGGGTCGAGGCGCCGGAGGCCCCTGCCGCAGCAGTCAGCGGCACGACCTGAGCATGGTCGCCCCGGCCGAGACGCGGCCGACCGTCACCCTCGTCACCTCGGACCTCAAGGGCTCGACGGCCCTCGGCGAGCGCCTCGACCCGGAGGCCCTGCGCGAGGTCCTGAACCGCTATTTCGCGGTCATGCGGGTCGTGTTCGAGTCGCACGGCGGCCGGATCGAGAAGATCATCGGCGACGCGATCGTCGCGGTCTTCGGCCTGCCCGAGCCCGCAGACGACGACGCCCTTCGCGCGGTCGAGGCGGCCGCCGAGAGCATGCGCGCGCTGGCGACGCTCAACGACGAGCTCGAGGCCGGCTGGGGCGTGCGGCTCGTGACCCGTACCGGGGTCGCGACCGGCGAGGTCACGTTCGGCGAGGACCTCGAGGGCCAGCACGTGCTCCTCGGCTCGACGGTCGACATCTCCGGGACGATGGAGCAGAACGCGCCGCCGCTCGAGGTCCTCATCCACCAGAGCACGCGCGACGCGGTCGGCAGCTGGATCGAGGTCGAGCCGATGGGCCCGGTCTCGCCCAAGGGCTCGGACGAGCGGTTCGAGTCGTTCCGGCTCGTGTCGGTCATGGAGCGCGAGCACCAGGCCGTCGCGACGACGAGCGTCGCCGATGCCCTCCCGCGTGACACCCGTCGAACCGTGACGCTCGTGTTCGCCCTCGCGAAGGTCCACGGGGTCACGGGCGAGGAGCCCGGCCCGGGCGTGCTGCGCGACGTCATGTCGCGCTACTTCGACGCGATGCGGACCGCGCTCGAGCACCACGGCGGGACCGTCGAGAAGTACATCGGCGACGCGGTCATGGCGGTCTTCGGGCTCCCGATCCGGCACGAGGACGACGCCCTCCGGGCCGTCCGGGCGGCCGCGGACATGCAGGCCGCCCTGGCCGACCTCAACCCCTCGTTCCGGACCGAGTTCGGGGTCGAGCTCCACGGTCTGTTCGGGGTCAACACCGGTGAGGTCATCGCCTCGGGCGATGCGTCGAGTGCCCAGCGCCTCGTGACCGGCGACACGGTCAACACCGCCGCGCGCCTCGAGCAGGCGGCCGGCGGCGGCGACGTGATCCTGGGTGACCTGACGTACAGGCTCTCGCGGGACGAGATCGAGGCCGAGCCCATCCCGCCGCTCACCCTGAAGGGCAAGGCCGAGCCGGTGCCAGCGTACCGGCTCGTCCGGGTGGCCCATCGCTCGTCGACGACGAGCACGACGCCGTTCGTGGGCCGCGCCGCCGAGCTCGCCCGCCTCGAAGGCTGCCTGGATGCGGCGCTCTCCACGAAACGGGCGCGGCTCGTGAACGTCGTTGGCGACGCCGGCGTGGGCAAGTCGCGACTGATTCGCGAGTTCGCCGATCGCGCCTCGGTCGGCGCCAACGTCCTTCGGGGCCGGTGCCTGCCATACGGAAACGGCATCACGTTCTGGCCGCTCAACGAGGCCATCGGCGCAATCGCCGGGATCCAGCCGGACGACAGCCCAGCCGTCGCGGTGGGCAAGATCAGACGTCTGCTCCGAGGCTCCGCGGATGCCGCGGCCGGAACGACGGTCAGCGACGGCGAGATCGGCGACATCACCAACCGGGTCGCCGCGGCGATCAACCTCTCGGACGCGCAATTCCCGGTCGCAGAGCTGCTCTGGGGGGCTCGCCGCCTGCTCGAGGTCCTGGCGCGCGAGGAGCCGCTCGTCTTCATCGTCGACGATATCCACAGCGCCGAGGCCACCTTCCTCGATCTCGTGGACGCCGTCGTCGAGGCCGCCGCGGACGCGCCGATGGTCGTGCTGACCTCGGCCCGCCAGGAGCTGACCGAGCGTCACCCCGAGTGGAGTGAGGCCCACGCCGGCGACACGATCACGCTCGCTCCGTTGAGCGATCAGGAGGCGGGACAGGTCGTCGCCGAGCTCCTCGGGGCGCTCGACGAAGACGTCCGCGGCCGGATCTCCGCAGCGGCAGAGGGCAACCCGCTGTACCTCGAGCAGATCGTCTCGATGCTCGTCGAAACCCGTGCGATCGAGCGCGCCGGCGACCGATGGGTCGCCCGGACCGGGGGCGAGCTCGCGATCCCACCGACCGTCCAGGCGCTCGTCGCGGCTCGGCTCGATGCGCTCGCGGGCGAGGAGCGCCAGGTCATCGAGCCGGCCTCGGTCATCGGGCTGTCGTTCCCGGAGGAGGCGCTCGAGGAGCTCGTCGAGCATCCACTCCGGCCGATCCTGGACGCCGAGCTGTCGTCGCTGGCGGGGAAGGAGCTGATCCGCCGCGCCTCGACCGCCGACGTGGTCTATCGGTTCGGGCACCTCGTCATCCGCGACACCGCCTATGGCGGCCTCCTCAAGCGGGTGCGAGCCGCCCTCCACGAGCGGTTCGTGGTCTGGGCAGAGCGGGTGAACCGGGAGCGCGGCCGGGAGCAGGAGTTCGAGGAGATCCTCGGCTACCACCTCGAGCAGGCCTATCGCTATCGGACCGACGTCGGCCTCGTCGACGACGCAGCGCGAGAGGTCGGCGAGCGGGCCGCCGAGAAGCTCTCCAACGCCGGCCGCCGGGCCCTCACCCGAGGCGACCTGCCCGCGGCCGTGAGCCTGCTCCGACGGGCGATCGACCTCCTGCCGGAGAGCTCGACCTTCCGGGTCGAGCTCCAGGTCGACCTCGCCGAAGGGCTCCTCCAGCAGGGCGCGTTCGACGACTCGAACGCGGTCCTCGAGGAGGCGCGCTCCGCCGCCAAGTCGCTCGCCGAGACACGGCTCGAGGTGCGAGCCGATCTCATCCAGGTCGGCGTCGACCAGTTCCGAGCCGGCGGCCAGGCGGGCGCCGACCGGGCGATGGACGTCGCCCACCACGCGATCGAGGCCCTGGAGCCGCTCGCGGATCACGCCGGCCTGGCTCGGGCCTGGCGGCTGATCATGAACACCTCGCTCAACCAGGGCCATTTCGACGAGGCCTCGGAGGCCGCCGAGCGGGTCGTCTCGGAGGCCTCGGCCGCGGACGACCAACGGCTCGCCTCCCGATCGGCCAGCGCGATCGCCTATGTCCTCCTGCACGGCCGCACGCCCGTTCCGGAGGCGATCTCGCGGTGCGAGGAGCTCCTCCGATCGGTCGAGGGCGACCGCAAGACCGAGGGGCTGATCGAGAGCACGCTCAGCGTCCTCCGGGCGATGACTGGCGACATCGAGGCGGGCCGGGAGCTGTACCGCCGGAGCCAGGCATCGCTCACCGAGCTCGGGGGCGGGATCGATGCATTGTCCGGCTCCCTCGACTCGTCCCGGGTGGAGCTCCTCGCCGGCGACCTCGAGGCCGCGGAGCGGGAGCTCCGTCGCGACTACGACGCGCTCGCCGCCCTCGGCGAGTCGTACTTCCGATCCACGGTCGCGGCCCGCCTCGCCTCGGTCCTCGAGCGCCGGGGCAAGCCGGACGAGGCGCTCTTCTATGCCGACGTCGCCAAGGACATCGGCGAGGAGGACGACGTCGAGACCCAGGTCGGCTGGCGTTCGGCGAGATCCCTCGTGCAGGCCGACCTCGGGATGGCGGAGTCGGCGCTCGAGCTCGCGAACGAGGCCGTCAGGCTGACCGAGGACACCTCGGACGGCCTCCTGCGCGCCGCGGCGCTGATGGACCTCGGGACGGTCCTCGAGCGGCTGGGCGACCGGGAATCGTCAGGGCC
>DASUHU010000046.1:0-2930 GCA_036273395.1 Candidatus Limnocylindrales bacterium | reverse complement strand
GATCTTGTGGATCTGCTCGACGACCTCGGACGGTGCGCCACCGTGGAGCGGCCCCTTGAGCGCACCGACCGCACCGGCGACCGCGGATGCGATGTCCGATCGGGTCGAGGTGATGACCCTGGCGGTGAACGTCGAGGCGTTGAAGCCGTGCTCCGCGCCGCAGATGAAGTACGCGTCGAGGGCCCGGGCCGTCGCCTCATCCGGCTTCGAGCCGTTGAGCTGGTACAGGAACCCGGGGACGAGATCGAGCGACGGATCCGGGTCGATCGGTTCCACGCCGCGGCGCAGCCGGGCGAATGCCGCGAGGGCCGAGGGCGAGAACGCGGTCAGTGCGCGAGCCTGCTCGGGAGTGGGCGGCCAGTCGAGCGTCCGGGTCGAGCCCCAGGCCGAGACCGCGGTCCGGAGCGCGTCCATCGGCTTGGCATCGCGCGGCAACGCGCGAAGCGCGACCAGGACCGCATCGGGCAGGGGCTCGGTCGGGAGGTGGTGGCCGGCATCCCAGTCGCCGGTCCAGAGGAGGTTCGCGACCGCGGGGTAGCTCCCGTGCTCGACGAGATCGCCGATGCGATAGCCGCGATACAGGAGCCGGCCATGCTCGCCGTCGACGTAGCCGAGGGATGTCTCGCCGGCGATGACGCCCTCGAGTCCGGGTGAGTAGGGGGGTGCAGCAGTCACGACCCGATGGTAGTCAACCCTCCCGAACCGCGACGCCGAGCCCTCCGGCCCGATCAGTGGGGCCGGTCGGCCTCCAGGCGGCGGAGCTTCTGGGCGACGGAGGCAAGCACGCCGGCCTGGACCGACGGCATCGAGTCCATGAGGCGGTGGAACTCGCGATGGCCCACGACGAGCAGCTGGGACGGCTCGGTCAGGGTCACGGTCGCCGTGCGGGTGCCTTCGGAGAGCAGGCTGATGTCGCCGATGAACGAGCCAGGCGACATCGTCGCGAGCTGGCGACCGTCACGATCGACCGACGCCGCGCCGTGGACGAGCACGTACATCTCCGAGCCGATCTCGCCCTGGCGCATGAGCACGTGGCCGGCGGGCAGCTCGACCTCGTCGGCGAGCTGGGCAACGCGCTCGAGCTCGCCCGATCCCAGCTCCGAGAAGAGCGGGACCGATCGAAGGAGGTCGAGCTTGGGATCGCGCGCCATGGCGCGCAGGATACGACCCCGATCAGGCGTCGAGGAAGCCTCGAATCGCGGACACGAACGCCTCGACGTGGGTGTGATGGGCGGCATGAGCCGCGCCCTGGATCGACGCGACGCGGACGTCGCGCAGCCGCGCGGCGAGCGCCTCGGTCGCGGCGGCGAAGGGTGGCAGGCTGGCCGAGCCGAGGACGAGGAGCACCGGCACCGGGCACGTCGCGAGCGCCTCGAGGGACGCCGCCGGCGAGCCTTCGGCGTCGAGCTCGCGGAGGATCGTCCCGGCCGCGGCGGCCCGGATCGGCCAAACCGGGTTGGCGCGATACGCGGCGAGCGCCTCGTCGTCCAGCCCCACGACCTCACGGAAGAATCGCTCGAGGGCGGCTTCTCGATCGCCGGCGGAGAGGTCGCCGCGGAGCCGATCCTCGAGCCCGGCCGGGCGATAGGGCGCACCGGGCGCGGACGGCGCGCCCTCGTAGACGACGATCCGGCGGATGAGCTCCGAGCGTTGAGCCGCGCCGAGGGCGATCCGGCCGCCGTAGGAGTGGCCGAGGACGTCGACCGGCCGACCGTCGAGCGTTGCCACCGTGTGGGCCACGGCGGCCAGGTCGTCGAACTCGCGCTCGATCGAGTACGGGACGTCATCGATTGGGTCTCCCGACGCGCCGCGACCGCGGCGGTCGACGGCGATGACGTGCCGGTCCTCGCCGAGGATCGGCGCGATGGCCCGGAACGTCGTGTGGTCGGCGGTCGTGCCGTGGACGAGGATCAGGCTCGGATGCTCGCTGGCCTGCGCATCCGGGCCGGACTCGAAGAGGGCGATCGGCACGCCGTCGGGGGCGGCCACGATGCGCGACGGCTCGGACATCGGGGGAGGGGGCGTCGGGGCAGGCGAGGGGCTCGAGCTCGAGGCGGCGGTCATGCGAGGGTCGTCAGGCTGACGGGGCCGGGTCCGTGCCTTGGGCGGAGTCCGACAGCTCCGCCGGGTTCGACAGCTCCGCCGCGGCGCCTTCGTCGAGGATCCAGACCGCACCGCCGCGCCGCGCGAGCTGCGACGGCAGGTGGCGGACGTTGCGCGGCCCCTGGAGGATCGCGCGGAGGACCTCGGCCTTGCCACCTCCCAGGACGACCGCGAGCACGAGCCGGGCCGCGTCGAGCATCCGGGGATTGAGCGTCACGCGCGCCACGTGGGGCTCGACGGTCGTCGGCGCCGGGATCGGCAGGGCCCAGGGCTGCTGGTCGAACGCGGACGAGCCCGGGAAGACCGAGAAGACGTGCCCGTCGGGACCGACACCGACGAGGATGATGTCGAGGACCGGATAGCCCGCCGAATCGCGCTCGAGTGGCGCCTCGCGGAGGTCCGAGACGTACGTGGCGGCGGCCTCCCGGGCCGCCTCGTCGGCCGAGCCGGTCCGACCGATGGCGAGGTCGATCGGCATCGCGTGGATGTTCGCGACCGGGATCGGCACGCCCGGCTCGCCGGAGCCGATGTCCGCGACGTCCTCGCCGCTGCCCGATTCGCCGGCGATGCCGGGAACGCGGAGCAGTACGTCGTCGAGCGGGCGGCGATTCGAGAGTGGGTGGTCGCGCGGGACGACCCGATCGTCGCCCCACCAGACGTGGACGCGCGACCACGGAACCTGGTCCCGGAGCGGCTGCGCGGTGAGGTTCCGGTAGATCGGGACCGGGGTCGAGCCGCCGGTCGTCGCCCAGTCCGCTCGGCCGCGCGCCTCCGCGGCGGCTCTCAGCGCCGTGGTGATGCGGCGTGCGGCCTCGGTCGCGGCGGCC
>DASUHU010000045.1:0-3639 GCA_036273395.1 Candidatus Limnocylindrales bacterium | reverse complement strand
CCGCGGGCTCCGGCCGAGGAGGCCGGAGAGCCGTTCTCCGAGGTGGACGAGGGCGAGCACCTCGCCCCGCATCCGGAGGAGCCCATCGTGGCCCTCGACGGGACGACCATCGGAGAGGCGGACCTCGCCGACGCCCTCGATCAGCCCGGCGACGGTGGAGCGGGAGCCCTGGGCCACCATGGGCACGAGTAGGCCGGTCCGAACGGGGCGAGCTCCCCGGGGCGCCGGCACGGATCCGAGCGCCGGCACGGGTCCGAGTGCCGGCACAGACGCGGGCGGTGCAGCTGCGGGCGTCGCGCCGCGCCCCGCTCCCTCGCCGGACAGCCCCGCGAACGCCCGCTGGCGCTCGCTCCTCGCTACTGGCCGCCCGATCCTCGCCGACGGCGCGATGGGCACGATGCTGTTCGCGGAGGGCCTCCAGTTCGGCGACCCACCCGAGATCTGGAACCTCGCCCACCCGGACGTGGTCCGGCGGGTCCACCGCGGCTACCTCGATGCGGGTTCGACGCTCATCCTCACGAACACGTTCGGGGGCAATCGGAAGCGTCTCGGGCTGACCGGCCACGAGGACCGGGTCGAGGAGCTGAACCGGACCGCGGCGATCCTGCTCCGGGCCGAGGTCGACGCGGCGGGCGGACGAGCCCTCGTGGCCGGGGACATCGGGCCGAGCGGCGAGATCATGGCCCCGGTGGGAACGCTCGACGAAGCCGAGGCGATCGATGTCTTCGCCGAGCAGGCCGCGGCGCTCATCGCCGGGGGCGTGGACCTCATCTGGATCGAGACGATGTCCGATCTCGGGGAGATCAAGGCCGCGATCGACGGTGTGCGGCGCGTCTCGCCGGACATCCCGATCGTCGCGACGATGACGTTCGACACGCGCGGCCACACGATGATGGGCGTCTCGCCCGAGCGCGCCGCCGCGGCGCTCTGGTCGTGGGGTGTCGATGCCGTGGGTGGCAACTGCGGCAATGGCCCCGACGAGCTGCTCCGCGTTGTCGAGCGCATGCACGCCGCCGTCCCCGAGGCGCTCCTCGTCGCGAAGTCGAACGCGGGCATGCCCCGCCTGGTCGCGATGCGCGCGGTCTACGAATCGGACCCAGCCGACTACGCGGTGCTCGTGCACCAGATGCGCGAGGCCGGCGCATCCATCGTCGGCGGCTGCTGCGGCACGACGCCGGCCCACCTCGGGGCGATCGCCGAGCGGCTTCGGGACTGACGCCTCGGCGGGCGGCGTCCGCCCGCGACTGACACCCGGCTGGCAGCCCCGCGTTCGGCCGCGGGCTCGCGCGGGCAAGCCGCCTGAGCGTTTCCTTGACGGCAGCCCTGTCGACAGTGGAGGAGCCTGCCCATGACCACGATCGCCTGGATCGTCCTGCTCGTCGTGGTGGTCGCCATCGTGGCGGTCATCGCCTGGTCGCTCGGCCAGCGGCGTCGATCGGCCCGACTGCGCGAGCGCTTCGGACCGGAGTACGACCGGACGGTGGAGCAGACCGGCAAGCAGTCGAAGGCAGAAGCCGAGCTCGAGTCGCGCCAGGAGCGGGTCGAGTCCCTCGACATCCGGCCGCTCGGCGCCGACGACCGAGATCGATTCCGGGAGCGCTGGCGGATCGTCCAGGCCACGTTCGTCGACGACCCCGCGAGCGCGGTCACCGATGCAGACGCCCTGATCGGCGAGGTCATGCGGGCCCGCGGCTACCCGGTCGGTGACTTCGAGCAGCGCGCGGCCGACATCTCAGTCGACCACCCCCAGGTCGTCGACCACTATCGGACGGCCCATCAGATCGCGATTCGGCAGCGGACGGGCGAGGCCGACACGGAGCAGCTCCGCCAGGCGATGGTCCACGAGCGAGCGCTGTTCGCCGACCTCCTCGACACCGGCGACACGACGCCCGAGGACCGGGGCGAGGCGGCGGCGGCCGAGCCGACCGACACGCCCGGCCCCGCTGCCGTCCCCGTGGCCAGGCTGGCCGCCGATGGCCGCAGTCCCGATGGCCGCAGTCCCGAAGGTGAGCCCGTCACGACGACCGACACGAGGAGTTCCCGATGACCGAGCAGGCGACGACCCAGCGCGATCCGAGCACCGAGCCCGACGAGACGGTCGAGCCCGAGCGGGGCGTCGGGCCCGGAACGTCGACGCCCGCTTCTGCCACGGCCACCGGCGATCGGCCCCTCTCGACCGACGACATCGCCGCGTCGTCGGCCGACCGATCCGACGCCCCCCGTTCGGAGACTCCGCATCCGGAAGCCCAACGCTCGGATACCCCTCCGGCGGAGGGGCAGCCGAACACCAGCAAACCTGGCAACGGCGAGGCGGCCCTCTTCGACGAAGGAACCGCGAAGGACCTCCAGGCCCGGTGGCAGTCGCTCCAGGTCCAGTTCGTCGATGAGCCCCGAGGGACCGTCGAGAAGGCCGATGCGCTCGTCGCCGAGGTCATGAAGCAGCTTGCCGAGTCATTCGCTCGCGAGCGACGCGACCTCGAGGCAGCCTGGTCCGGTGGCCGGGAGGCCTCGACCGAGGATCTCCGCCAGGCCATCCGGCGCTATCGCTCGTTCTTCAACCGCCTGCTCTCGATCTGACGGGCCGAGGCCCGTTCGAGGCGGGTCGATGCGAAAACGGTCGATGACGCGGTCCGCCGGTCGGTAGAGTCCGCGCCGAGGCGCTGCTCGGGGAGACGGCGCGCATCGGGAGGACCGGATGACCAGGTCGCGCCGCGTCATCGCGGCATTCGCCGTTACGGCCATGCTCGTCGGTGCCTGCGGCACGGCGGCGAGCCAGCAACCCGCGTCATCGTCGACCGGCGGCGGCGGCGGGGCGACCGCGGCTCCGGGCGGGGGCGGTGATGGCGGCGCCACGGTCGCGCCCGGCGGCGCGGGTGGTGGGACCAGCGGCGAAGGCGCGTTCGGCGCCGCCTCCAGCGCGCTGGACCAGCTCGACTCCTACAAGTTCGACGTCGAGATCAACAGCTCGGAGTCGAGCACGATCGGGTCCGAGGGCGTGACCTCGCTCAAGGGCGCTGTCGTCCACAAGCCCCAGGAGGAGTCACTGCTCGACGAGAGCGTGACCGATGCCAGCGGGGCCATCACGAGCGAGTCCCACTACCTCATCATCGGCCAGGACGCCTGGACCAAGCCCACCGCGGACGGGACCTACACGACGCTCCCCGCGGTCGCGGTGGCGGGAATCACGGCCGCGCTTGACGCGTTCCGGCCGGAGAAGCTCTTCGGCGCGGATTTCGGGACCCTCGGCTCGGACTACACGATGGTCGGTACGGAGACGAAGAACGGGGTCAACTGCCAGCACTTCCAGGGCGGCGCCTCGATCGGGACGTTCTTCGACGCGCTGTCCGGCGTCCAGGGCTCGTGGCAGTCCGACGTCTGGATCGCGGTCGACGGGGGCTACCTCGTCTCCTCGAACGTCCAGGCCCAGGGTGCGACGGCAACGTCGGCCGGGAACTTCTCGATCGACGTCGAGATCACGAACGTCAACGACCCGTCCAACGTCCTGACCCCGCCCAGCTGACGTCCAGTTCCGCCGACCGAATGGGCGCGATGCGCTCATGTGCCGATGAGGTGCGACGTATCGGTCGAATCGGCGCCGAGTCGGCGCCAAATCGGACCTGCATACGGGGATCTGCGGCC
>DASUHU010000044.1:0-4885 GCA_036273395.1 Candidatus Limnocylindrales bacterium | reverse complement strand
CGTCGGCATGCGCGGCGATCTGGGCGAGGTGCGTCACGACGAGGACCTGGTGGGTGCGTCCGAGCCGCCACAGGCTCCGGCCGATCGGCTCCGCCGCGCGGCCGCCGATGCCCGCGTCGACCTCATCGAACACCAGCGTCGGCGTCTCGTCGGCCGCAGCGAGGACCTGCTTGATCGCGAGGGCGACGCGCGACAGCTCCCCGCCCGACGCGATTCGCGCCAGCGAGCGGGCGGGCTCGCCGGGATTCGGCGCGAGCTCGAACTCGACCTCGTCGGCCCCGCTGGCATCGAACGCCACCGCATCCCCGGCGAGCTCGATGGCCGGCTCATCGTCATCCGCCGCACGACGGCCCACGGCGATCGAGAACGCCCCGGCTCGAAAGCCGAGCGGCTGGAGGGTCTCGTCGACGGCCCTCGTGAGGACTTCCGCCGACGTGTCCCGCCTCGCCGAGAGGGCGGCACATGCCTCGGCCACCGATTCGAGGAGCCGCGCGTCGTCCGCCTCCCGGCGAGCCCGCTCCTGGTCGATGCCGGCGAGCCGCGCGAGCTCCGCCTCCGCGCGCTCGGCGTGGGCGAGCACCGCTGCTTCGTCCTCGCCATAGCGGCGCTCCAGGGAATAGATGGTGGAGAGTCGCTCCTCGAGCGCCGCGAGGCTCGAGGCGTCGTGATCGATCTGGTCGGCAAGGCGCCGAGCGTCCAGCGCGGCATCGGACAGCTCGGCCTCGAGGCCCGCGAGCCGCTCCGACAGCCCCTCGAACGACGGGTCGAGCCTCGCCAGCGACCTGGCCTCGCGAAGAGCGATCGCAAGCGCGTCCCTGGCTGCGCTCCCCTCCTCCGACGGATCGCCTTCGATCGCGGCGCGGATCGCGGCCGCGCCCTGGGCGATCGCGGCGCCATGTCGCGCGGCCTCGAGTCGGGCCCGCAGCTCGGCCGCCTCGCCGACGCGGAGGCGAGCGCCGCCGATCTCCTCCACCTCGTGGCGCAGCACCTCGATCCGGCGCGACACCTCCCGCGGATCCGCGACGAGCTCGGACAGCGCCTCGCGATTCGCGCTCCAGGCCCCAACGGCCTGGGCCACTGCGGCCCGCTCGTGGGCGTGCCCGCCGAACCGGTCGAGCAGGTCGCGCTGCCAGCGCTCGTCGAGCAGGCGCGACTGCTCGTGCTGGCCGTGGATCTCGACGAGCGGTGCCACCGATTCGGCGAGCCGAGCGGCCGTCACGGTCGCATCGTCGAGCCGAGCCGTGGACCGGCCGGACGGGCTGAGCTCCCGGACCGCGATGAGTGGCTCCGGCAGCCGGTCGAACAGGGCCTCGACGCGGGCGATCTCGGCGCCGTGCCGAACGAGCGACAGATCGGCTCGCGCCCCGAGGGCCAGGCCGAGCGCATCGATGACGAGGCTCTTGCCGGCACCGGTCTCGCCGGTCAGGACGTTGAGTCCCGGCTCGAGCGCCAGGCGCAGCCGCTCGATGAGCGCCAGGTCGCTGACGGCGAGCTCGAGGAGCCGGCCCGGCCGCGGTGGCTCCTCGACATCCGCCTCGGGCTCCGGGCCGTCGTCGACCGCCGTCGCGGCGGCGACGGACATCGCGTTCACGAGGGCAGCAGCTCGACCTTCTGGCGGACCAGGTCCCAGAACGGCAGCGATCCGATCGGCTCGACCAGCCGAACCGGCCGTTCGATCGCCCGGACCTCGACCACGTCGCCGACGGCGATCGGGATGTCCTCGCGCCCGTCGACCGACACGAGCGCCTCGTCCGCGGCGATGACGCGGCAGCGGACCACCGCCGCTGGCCCGACGACGACCGAGCGGATCGTGGTGAGGTAGCCCGCGATCGGCGTGACGACGAGGTTGCGCGCCGTGGGATCCAGGATCGGCCCTCCGGCAGAGAACGAGTAGCCGGTCGAGCCCGTCGGACTGGCGACCACCAGGCCATCGGCGACGAACGTCGCGAGGTGGCTCTCGCCGATCTCGGTCGCGAGCCGGACGACGCGCGCCAGCGAGCCGCGGGCGATCACGACGTCGTTGAGGGCCACGACCCGTCGGACTTCCGCCTCGGCACCGCTGCCATCGCGCAGGATCCGGCCCTCGAGGGCCATCCGAAGCTCGAGGCCGTACTCGCCGGCCACGAGCTGGCCGAGGACCCGCTCGAGCGCCTCGGCCTGGACCTTCGAGAGGAAGCCGACCTTCCCGACGTTGATCCCGAGCAGGGGGACATCGACCGCGATCACCGCCCGTGCCGCTCGCAGGAACGTCCCGTCGCCGCCGAGCACGATCAGCACGTCGGTCCCCGGCAGCTGCTCGCCGAGCGCGGCTTCGTCCGCGGCGGGCGCGGCCCACTGCTGGAGGCCGTGCATCTCGATCCAGCCGGCCGCTCGCTCCCGGAGCTCGACCGCTGCCTCGATGGTGGGGTTGTAGGCGAACCCGATCCGTCGCGCCGGCTTCCCGTCGGCCGCGATCACGCCGTGACTCCCGCCACCGTGGCCACTCGGGCGCGGAACCCGGCGGCGAGGCGCCCCTCCGGTCGCGCGCCGCCCGCGAGCGCCGGCACGCCGGCCCAGAGCAGGAACTCCCGGTTGCCCTCCGGCCCGAGGATGGGCGAAGCGACGACGTCGCGGACCTCGAGGCCCTGAGACGCGGCCGCGGTGGCCACCTCCTCGATGACCCGGGCGTGGACCGCCGGATCGCGGATCACGCCGTCATGGACCTCGGGCCGGCCGGCCTCGAACTGCGGCTTGACGAGGATCACGAGGTCTCCCGCCAGGCGCCGGAAGGCCGCGACGATCGGGCCGAGCACCAGCCGCGCGGAGATGAAGGCGACGTCGACCACCGCCAGCGAAACGGGCTCGTGCAGCGTGTCGGAGGTCAGGTCCCGGGCGTTGAACCGCTCCATCGAGACGACCCGCGAGTCGCGCCGCAGGGACTCGGCGAGCTGGCCACGACCCACGTCGAGAGCGTAGACGCGGCTCGCGCCGCGCTGCAACAGCGCGTCCGTGAAGCCTCCGGTCGAGGCGCCGACATCGAGGCAGACGCGGTCGCGCGGGTCGATGTCGAAGGCGTCCAGCGCCGCCGCGAGCTTGTGGCCGCCGCGGCTGACGTACGGCTCGGGCTGGACGACCTCGATGGGGATGTCCGCTGGCACCAGGTCGCCCGGCTTCCGATCGGTCCTCGCGGCGTCGCCGCTGCCGACGCGAACTCGTCCGCCGAGGAGCAGCGCCTGCGCGCGGGCACGGCTCGGAGCCCGCCCGGTCTCGACGAGGAGCTGATCGAGTCGCGCCCTCGGCGCGCGCCGCCCGGCCATCGGCCGGATGGTCGCATACGCCACTTCGCGGCCGCTTACCTGGGTGCCGGCGGGCTAGACAGCCTCCGCGTGGGCTTCCGCGCCCGCGTGCGCCCCACCACTCGGACGCAGCCCGTGGGCCGTGGCAGCCTCGCGGACCTGGGCCGCGATCCCGACGGCGTCGAGTCGGAGGCGCTCCCTGAGGTCCGTCACCGCGCCGTGGTCGACGAATCGGTCACCCGGAATCCCGATGAGATGGACGACGGTGTCCCGGAGGGAGGCATCCATGAGGCGCGCCTCCTCGATGACCTCGAGCACGGCGCTGCCGAACCCGGCCGTCACGACGCTCTCCTCGAGCGTCACGACGAGCGGCACGCCGCGCGCCTGGCGGACGATCAGCTCTCGGTCGAGGGGCTTCGCGAACCGGGCGTTCACCACGCCCACCGACCAGGCCTCCGACCCCAGGGCGTCGGCGACTTCAAGGCCGCGCATGACGATCGGCCCGAAGCCCACGATGAGGACGTCCCGGCCCTCCCGGAGGACTTCGCCCTGGCCCACTGGGATCGGTCGGGGGGTCGCCTCGGGCAGTCCGAATCCCGCATCGCGCGGGTAGTGGAGCGCGAACGGGTGTTCCTGCCCGAGCGCGGTGTGGAGCAACGCTCGCAGCTCCTGTTCGTCCTTCGGGCTGGCCACCACGAGGTACGGCAGCTGGCGCTGAGCCGCCAGCGTGAACATCCCCTGGTGGGAGGTGCCGTCCTCGCCGACGAGGCCGGCGCGATCGACCGCGAGCAGGACCGGCAGGTCGTTCTGGCAGACGTCGTGGACGGTCTGGTCGAAGGCCCGCTGGAGGAACGTCGAGTAGATCGCGACGACCGGTCGAAGGCCCGCGATCGCCATGCCGGAGGCCATCGTCACCGCGTGCTGCTCGGCGATCCCGACGTCCACGAACCGGCTCGGATAGGCCGCCTGGAAGCGCGCCAGCCCGGTGCCGGTCGGCATGCCGGCCGTGATCGCGACGATCCTCGGATCGTCGGCGGCGATCCGGATGAGCTCGGCGACGAAGACCGAGGTGTAGTTCGGCGCCTTGGCCTTCGTGGCCGTTGCGGCGGGAGCGAGCGCATCGCCGTTCGAGCCCGCGCCGTGGGGCGTGCCCGGGCGGATGCTCGGCTTGCCCGCCGCGACAGCGAGATTCGACCCGTTCGAGGCCACGTCCATCGGTGGCAGCGCGGCGCCGTGGAACGACACCTGGTCGGCCTCGGCCGGGCGATAGCCGCGGCCCTTCTGCGTTCGGACGTGGACGATCACGGGGCCCTTGAGCTGCAGGACCCGCTTGAACGTCTCGTTGAGGGCCCGCAGGTCGTGGCCCGGGATGACGCCGATGTAGGTGATCCCGAGATCCTCGAACAGCTGCCCGGGACTGGCGAGGTTCACGACGGAGCGGCGCAGCCGCTGGCTCCACATGAGGACGCCGGGCCCGATGACCGGGATCTTCTCGATGACCCGGTCGTAGACGCTCTTGCTCGATCGCCAGGCGCCGCTCAGCTTGATCTTCGAGAGGTACGTCGAGACCGCGCCGACCGTCGGGCTGATGGACATCTCGTTGTCGTTGA
>DASUHU010000043.1:0-2846 GCA_036273395.1 Candidatus Limnocylindrales bacterium | reverse complement strand
CTCGACGCGGTCGAGCTGAACGGCACGTTCCGGCGCCGGCCGACGACTTCGGCCATCGCGGGCTGGGTCCGCAACACGCCGGCCGACTTCCGGTTCGCGGTCAAGGCCCAGCGCGGCTCGGCCGTCCGGGCGCTCCTCGGGTCCGCGGCCGACAGCATCGGCTGGCTGACCGAGCCGCTGCCCGCGTTCGGTGAGCGGCTCGGCGCGGTGCTGTTCCGGATCCCGGGCGAGGTTCGGCGAGACGGTCCGTGGGCCGATCGCGACCCGGCCCGCGCCGACGCCGCTCTCGCCGCCGTGCTCGATGCCTGGCCACGCGAGATCCCGCTCGTGGTCGAGCTCCAGGATCCGAGCTGGCACGTTGACGAGACGTTCGCCGCGCTGGCTCGCGCCGGCGCGACGCTCTGCACCACGGATCTCCCCGACCGCGACGAGCCGACGCTCCGGCGGACCTCGAGCCGGCACTACCTGCGGCTGCGGCGGCCGGACTACGACGCGGCCGCGCTCGACGCCTGGGCGGCACGGGTCCGGCCGTTCCTCGAGGCGGGCGACGAGGCCTACGTGTTCTTCCGCCACGACGAGGTCGGGCACGCCCCGGAGCTGGCGCAGGCCTTCCGCACCCGGTTCGCGCGAACCTAGCTGCTCGGAGCGACCTCGCCGGCGTGGGCCGTCGCATGCGCCGCGGCGTGCGGATGCGCCAGCGCGTGGTCGACCCGCTGGGTGTACTCCGCCGGTCCGAACGCGACGACCAGCACCAGCTCCGCCTCGATGTCGTGGAACCGGTGCGACACATCCGCCGGCACGAACACGACCGAGCCCGCCTGCACGGCCCGCTCCTCGTCGCCGACCGTGACGGTCGCCCGGCCGCTCATGACGACATAGACCTCGTCCTCGGTGTGGGGCGACTGGTGATCGACGCCGCCGGCCGGCAGCACGTACAGCCCGACCGAGAGGTCGTGGGTCCGCACGAACTCGTGGTACGGCCGATCGCCGCCGGCCTGCGCCGCCTTCAGCTCGGCGAGCTCGAACGCGTCCATCGGCCGCGAGGCTACCAGCCCGGGAGTCGCTAGAGTCCGGGCGTGCGTGAGTCCGGGGGCCGATTCATCCGCTCGATGGCGACGAGCGTCCTGATCCTCGCGCTTGCGGACTGCACATCGCAGGGCAGTCCGACCGCCGCTCCATCGAGCCCGGCGCAATCCAGTGCCCACCCTCCGGTGCCGTCGGCCTCGTCCGCCGGACCCTCGGCAGCCCTGGGCACATCGGCCCCGTCGTTCGCACCGTTCGATCCGAACAGCGTCTCGGTCACGCTCCAGCCCTACGCGACGGTCGAGGGAGGGCCGCTCGCGATCACCGCGCCGCTCGACGGCACGGGCCGGCTCTTCGTCGCCTCGCAGGACGGGCGCGCCTGGGTGATCCGGAACGGAAGCGTCGTGGCCACGCCGCTCCTCGACCTGCGCGGCCAGATCACGTCGGGCGGCGAGCGCGGGCTCCTCGGCCTCGCGGTCCATCCCGGCTTCCCCGCCGACCCGCGGGTCTTCGTCGACTACACCGACCTCCAAGGCAACACCGTCGTCGCGAGCTACACGATCGACGCATCCAACCCCGACCGACTCGATCCGGCGTCCGCGAAGACGATCCTCCAGGTCGGCCAGCCGTACGCGAACCACAACGGCGGCCAGCTCGGGTTCGGGCCCGATGGCGACCTGTACATCTCACTCGGCGACGGCGGCAGCGGCGGCGACCCGCAGGGCAACGGCCAGAAGCTCGACACGACCCTCGGCAAGATCCTCCGGATCGACGTCGACCACTCCGCCAACGGCCTGGCCTACGCGATCCCGAGCGGCAACCCGTTCGCCGGCAACCCGCTGGCGCATCCCGAGATCTGGCTCTACGGGCTCCGGAACCCGTGGCGCTTCTCGTTCGATCCGGCAACGAACGATCTCTGGATCGGCGACGTCGGCCAGGGCAACTGGGAGGAGATCGACGTCGACCCGGCCGGCGTCGGCGGCCTGAACTACGGCTGGAACCGGATGGAGGGCGACCACTGCTACCAGCCCTCGACCGGCTGTGACGAGTCCGGGATCACGCTGCCGGTCGCGGAGTACGACCACTCCCATGGCTGCGCGGTCATCGGCGGCGTCGTCGATCGCGACCCCGGCCAGCCGATCCTGCAGGGGGCGTACCTGTACTCGGACAACTGCTCCGGGATCATCTGGGCCCTCGACGCGGACGCGGCGCAGCCGAGCCCAGCCCAGGTCGGCCAGACCGATCCCGGGATCGCCGCGTTCGGGGTCGACCAGGCCGGCGCGGTCTACGCGGCCAACCTGAACGGCACGATCTCGAGGGTGGCGGGCGTGGCCCGCTAGGCAGGCACTGGCGTCAGGCTCCCGCGGCGGTGAGCACCAGGTCGGTCACGAGGCCGGCCAGGAACCCGATGAACATCCCCCAGAGCGTGAGCTCCCACGACATCCGCCGGCCGGCGACGACCAGCTCGCCGACGACGTTGAGGATCGCGCCGGCCGCGAGGGCGAGGCACGCGACGAACAGGATCGGCGAGTCGATGACCGAGCCGACCACGGTCCCGAGGAATGTCGGGCCGCCACCGATGAGCCCCGCTCCCGCGAGCCACGTCCACGACGGCCGGATATCGCGCGCGACGAGCGGCCCGACGATCCCGAAGCCCTCGGTCGCGTTGTGCAGCCCGAAGCCGATGATCAGGAGCACCGCGAGCTCGATCGCCCCCGACGACGCGGACTGGCCGATGGCCAGGCCCTCGCTGAAGTTGTGCAGGCCGATCCCCGTCGCGATCGTCAGTCCCAGCCCGAGCGTCTCGCTCCGGAGGGCGGCCG
>DASUHU010000042.1:0-2158 GCA_036273395.1 Candidatus Limnocylindrales bacterium | reverse complement strand
GCTCATTCCGGCGTCGGGCTCCAGGCCCTCCAGGACGCCATCGTCCGGTACCTGCCCTCGCCGGCCGACGAAGGGCCGGTCGCCGCGACCGACAAGTCGGGCAAGGCCGTGGAGATCGCGCCGGATGCCGACGGCCCGCTCCTGGTGCGGGTCTTCAAGACCGCCGCGGATCCGTTCGTCGGCCGGCTGACGTACCTCCGGGTCCACTCCGGAACCCTCCACTCGCAGGGCCACGTCTGGAACGCCGGCCACGACGCCGAGGAGCGGATCGGGCAGCTGCTCCTGCTCCACGGCAAGGACCAGGAGCCGATCGGCGAGCTCAAGGCCGGCGAGATCGGGGCCGTGGCCAAGCTCACGGTCACCGTGACCGGCGACACCCTCTCGTCGAAGGAGCAGCCGCTCACGCTCCCGAGCCTGTCCTTCCCCGAGCCCACGCTGACCGTCGCCATCGAACCCCAGTCGAAGGCCGACCTCGACAAGATGGGCCCGGCCCTCCAGCGGATGCTCGAGGAGGAGCCCTCGGCCCGCGTCTCCCGAACGGATGCCGGCGACCAGGTCCTGATCACGATGGGCGAGGCCCACGGCGCGGTGATCATCGAGCGCCTGAAGCGCAAGTTCGGCTCCGCGATCGTGACCCGAACCCCGCGGGTGCCGTACAAGGAGACGATCCGGGGCAAGGTCCAGAGCCACGGTCGGTACAAGAAGCAGACCGGCGGTCACGGGATGTTCGGCGACGTCTGGCTCGAGCTCGAGCCGAACCCCGGCGGCGGGGTCGAGTTCGACGAGCGGGTCGTCGGCGGCTCGGTTCCCAAGAACTTCTTCCCCGGCGTCGAGAAGGGCGTCCGCGAGACGGCCGCCGAAGGCGTGCTCGCGGGCTATCCCCTGTCCGACTTCAAGGCGGTCCTCTACGACGGCTCGTTCCACCCGGTCGACTCGAACGAGCTGTCGTTCAAGATCGCGGCCTCGATGGCCCTCAAGGACGGCGTCCTCCAGGCCAAGCCCGTGCTCCTCGAGCCGATCATGAACGTGAGCGTGAAGATCCCGGAGGCCTACATGGGCGAGGTCAATCGCGACCTCAACGGCCGCCGCGGGCGAGTCCTCGGGATGGACCAGGAGGACGGCAGCCAGGTCATCAACGCCCACGTGCCGCAGTCCGAGCTGTTCTCCTACGCCACGGAGCTGCGCTCGATCACCGGCGGTCGCGGCACGTTCTCGGCGACCCTCGACCACTACGAGGAGGTTCCCGCCCACGTGGCCGACAAGGTCATCGAGGCCCACCGGAAGACGTCCGAGGCGGCGGCCCACTGACGCTCTTGGCCTCGGCGTCGCGTCACCCGGCCTCGATCGATCGGTCCGCTCCGATGAGCCCGACCGAGTGAGCCCGATCGCGTGAGCCCGGTCGCGTGAGCCCGACCGAGTGAGCCCGACGCCGGTCACCTTCTCGCTTCCGACCGAGCCCGCTGGCTACGCCTGGGAGGCGACGAGCGAGGCTGTCGCGGAGCGCTACGGCGTGCCGGTCGAGTCCGTCGCACGCTTCGACCTCAACACCGTCCCGGCCCCGCCCGAGCTCGCGTCGCGCGTCCTCGCGGCCGGGACCTTCGACGTCCCGATCTCCGAGTACCCGCCGTCGGACTACCGGCGGCTCGTCGAGGCCGCGGCCAACCGGTATGGCTGCGAGCCGGACGAGCTGCTCGTCGGCGCCGGCGCGGACGAGGTCCTCGATCTCATCGCCAAGGCCTTCATCCCGCCCGGCGGCTCGGCCGTCGTGCCGACCCCGACCTATGCGATGTTCCCGGTCCTCACCGCGCAGCGACTCGCCCGGATCGTCGGGGTGCCGAGGCAGCCCGCCGAAGCGGGCTTTGCGTTGGATCGGGCCGCGACTCGTGCCGCCGCCGCGAGCGTCGATCTGATCTGGCTCGCCAACCCGAACAACCCGACGGCCCTGCCCGAGCCCGATGGGGCGATCGAGGGTTTCCTCGCGGACCTCTCGGCGGATGCCGCCGCCTCCGGGCGGCACGTCCCGATGGTCCTGCTCGACGAGGCCTATGCCGAGTTCGTCGGCGCGAGCCTCGCCGGGCTCCGTGCGCGCTACCCCAACCTCGTCGTCGTGCGCACGCTCAGCAAGGCCTACGCCCTGGCGGGCCTTCGCGTCGGGTTC
>DASUHU010000041.1:0-8514 GCA_036273395.1 Candidatus Limnocylindrales bacterium | reverse complement strand
GCCCGGACTCGATCTCGGTGGTCCGGCCGTCGCGGCCTCGGTCGAGCGGCGTCGAGGTCACGGCGGCGTCAGGCGAGCAGCGCCGCGATCCACGCCGCACCGACGATCACGATCCCGAGGAGCGCGGCCAGGACCCAGCTGAACCGGAACAGCCCACGGCCTCGGTTCACCGGCAGCCAGGCCCAGGCACTGCGCCAGAACCGGAGCGCGGCATCGCCGGTCGTCAGGAGCAGCACGGGCCCGCCGACGAGGATGCAGAGCTTCACGAGCGGGCTCGCGAGGGTGGACCCGGTCTCGAGCGCGGTGATCGCCACGAAGCCGGCGACGAGGGCGATCGCCGAGAGGTTGATGTAGTGCCGCTGGAGCGGGGTCGGCGCCGTTTCCGCGATGCGATCCGGGACCCGCGGTGCTCCGGGAGCCCGGATGGCCGGCGCACTCGAGGACACGGCCTGCCGATCGAGGACCGGCATGCCCGGCTCCCAGCGAGGGTCGTCCATCCGACGAGCCTAGAGCGGGACCTCGTTCGAGGGGTCGTCCAGGACCATTCGCGAGAGGCCCTCGCGGTAGTGCGTGAGCCGCTCGGCCAGGGCCGGATCGGCGAGAGCCAGGATCTCGGCGGCCAGGAGCGCGGCGTTCTCGGCATTGCCGATGGCCACGGTCGCGACCGGGATGCCGCGCGGCATCTGGACGATCGAAAGCAGCGAGTCCATCCCGCCGAGGTGCTGGGTCGGGATCGGCACGCCGATGACCGGCAGGGTGGTCTTCGCCGCGAGCATCCCGGGTAGGTGCGCCGCCCCGCCGGCCCCGGCGATGATCACCCGCACCCCGCGCGTCGCGGCCGTCTCGGCGTACCGGAACAGGTGATCCGGCGTTCGATGGGCGGACACGACTCGAAGCTCGCAGGTGACCTCGAGCATCTCGAGCAGGGCGGTCGCCCGCTCGAGGACCGGGAAGTCCGAGCGGCTGCCGCCGACGACCCCGACGAGCGGGTGCTCGGGCTCAGCCATTCCGGCCATTCGTCGGGCGGGTCTCGGTGGCCCACGTCAGCCGAGCGGCAGCATCGCGGGCGCGGGCAAGCGCCTCGTCGGGCGTCGCGCCCAATGCCGTCACGTGGCCCATCTTCCGGCGCTCGAAGACCTCGTGCTTGTCGTACAGGTGGACGTGGACGTCCGGGAGCGAGAGGGCCTCGCGCAGGCCGAGCGGCGCGGCCGGCCGCCGCGGCCCATCGCCGAGGAGGTTGACCATCGCGGCGGCCGGCGCCCGGAGCGAGACGTCACCGAGCGGCAGGCCGCAGATCGATCGGACGTGCTGCTCGAACTGGCTCGTCGCCGCGCCCTCGATCGTCCAGTGGCCGCTGTTGTGGACCCGCGGCGCGAGCTCGTTCACGACGAGCGTGCCATCGGGCATGAGGAACAGCTCGACCGTCAGCAGGCCGATCAGGCCCATGCCCGTGGCGAGCAGCTCGCCGAGCTCCTGCGCGGCCGTCACGACGCTCGCCGGAAAGCCGCCGGGGACCACCGATTCCACGAGGATCCCGGCGTCGTGGCTGTTCCTGGCCGGCTCGTACGGCCGCATCGTCCCGTCGGCCGCGCGAGCCACGACGACCGACAGCTCGGCCTCGAAGGCCTGCTCCCGCTCGAGCAGCATCGGGCCGTCGATCGAGGCGTCCGCGAGTCGCGACTCCAGCTCCGCGGCCGATCCGATCCGCCACTGGCTCCGACCGTCGTAGCCGCCGACATTGGCCTTGAGCCGCAGCGGATAGCCGAGCTCGGTGGCCGCGGCCCGCGCCTCGTCGTCGGAGTGGACCGCGCGCCAGGGCGCCACGGGCACGCCGTTGTTCTCCAGGAACGTCCGCTCGGCCAAGCGGTCCTGGGTGATCTTGAGCGGGTACGGCCCGGGCCGGATGGGGACCTTGCCGTTGTCGAGGGCCGACACGAGCGGCGCGGAGACGTGCTCCAGCTCGTACGTGACGACGCGGCACTCGGCGGCGAGCCGCCGCGCGGCATCGAGATCGGCGTACGTCCCGACCTCCACGAGATCGGCCACGCCGGCGGCGGGACAGCGCGGGTCGGGATCGAGGACCGCGATCCGGTAGCCGAGCTGGCGCGCCGCGATCGCGACCATCCGGCCGAGCTGGCCGCCGCCCAGCACTCCGATCGTCGCGGGCGGGGCGATCGCCGGCGGCACGAAGCCGAGGTCCCGGTAGACGCCCAGGATCCAGGTCGTCTTGGAATGCGTGTAGCGGAAGCCGTCCACAGGGCCGCCCTTCGTGATCGAGCGCTTCAGGTCGGTGTACTGGCGCTTCAGCTCCGGGTCGGTGCGGAGCGCGTCGCGGAACGCGAGGTCGCGCTTGAAGTCGCCGCCCGTCGGCTGGACGTGGAGGTGGATTCGGAACTCGGTCCCGTCGAGCACGTACGCCCCCACCGGCATCGGTCGGGTCGGTGGCCATGGGTCGGGGCCCGGCTGGGGCTGGAACCCGAGCTCGTAGAGCATCGCGACGACGGCCGGTATGTCCGATGGATCGGTCTCGATCGAGAGGTCGACGATGCCCTTGCCCGGCAGCCCCGGGACCGCGGTGCTGCCGATGTGCTCGACCGTCAGATCCGGCCGGCGCTCGCGCACGAGCTCGTTGACTCGCTTCGCGACCTCGGCGGTCCGCGGGTCCCACTCGTGAACCTCGGCGGTGCGGCGCTCGTACAGCCCGATCGGCTTGGCGGTCACGGCTCGGCAGTGTAGGTGCGCGGCCGGCCCTGTCAGGCCTGGGAGATGCTGGCTCGGTAGCGTCGCGCGGCTTCGGCCCGGTTCGATGCCGGAAGGGCGCGAAGGATCGAGCTGACGTGAGCCTCGACGGTCCGGACGGAGATCCCGAGGGCCTCCGACGCCTGTCGGTCCGTCCGGCCGTCGGCGATGAGCTCCAGGACCTGGCGCTCGCGGGGGGTGAGCCGCTCGATCGCCGCGACGGCGGTCGCGTCGTCGGCCGCCTCGGCCTCGGCTCTCGAGCCGTCGCCGGCGAGCCTCGAGATGAGGCTCGTCCCGAGGCGCCGGGGGAGCGGCAGGCCGCCGGCGCGCGCGGCCCGGACCGACTCGAGCAGCGCCGTGGGCGAGACGTCCTTCGTGAGGTAGCCCACCGCCCCGAGATCGATCGCCTCGATGAGGTCGCGATCGGCATCGGACACGGTCAGCACCACGACCTGGAGGTCGGGCTGGCCCGGCCGGACGTCGCGCAGGTAGGCGAGCCCGCTGCGGTCGGGCAGGTCGAGGTCGAGCAGGACGAGATCGGGCCGCAGGCGCTCGGTCATCTCGAGCGCCTCCTCGGCCGTGCCCGCCTCTCCCACGACGTCGATGTCGTCGGCGTCGATCGCCTGCCGGACAGCCGTCCGGACGAGCGGGTGGTCATCGACGAGCAGCACTCGCGCCGGAGCCGCGAGCGTCATCCCTCCACCTCCGATGCTGTCGTTGCCTCGTGCCGGACCGGCACGGTCACCCGGATGGTCGTTCCGTCGGCACGACGGGTCGCAACCTCCAGTGAGCCGCCGACGAGCTGCGCCCGCTCGGACATGCCCAGGATGCCGTAGGTGGTGCCGGGCAGGTCCATCGGATCGAAGCCGCGGCCATTGTCCACGACGGACACCTCCAGCCCGTGCTCGCTCTCGCGGGACCCGAGCTCGCGAGCCGCGACGCGCACCGTGGTCGCGTCCGCGTGCCTGCGGACGTTCGTGAGCGCCTCGCGGACGATGCGGACGACCTCCCCCGCGACCTCGGGCGGCACCGCCGGCAGCGGCGGCTCGATCGTCACCGCCGCCCGGATGCCGGTCTCCCGCTCGAAGTCCTCGGCCGCCCGTCGAAGGGAGTCGACGAGGCTCCGATCGACGGGCCCCTCCCGCATCGCGGACACGATCGATCGGGCGTCGGCCAGGGCGCGGTCCATCGCTTCGCCCAGCTCCGTGACGAGCTGTCGCGCGGGTTCGGGCAGGCTCGGTGCATCGGCCAGGCGGGCCTGCTTGAGCTTGGCCAGCCACAGGTCCTGCGACAGGCCGTCGTGGACGTCGCGCGCGAGCCGGGCGCTCGCCTCCAGGGCCAGTCGCTCCGCGTCGGCGGCCTGGAGCGCGCGAAGGCGGGCATTCGCGAGGCGCAGGTCACGGAAGTCGGCCCGGAACTGCGACTCGATGCCGAGCAGCAGGATCACCGAGAACAGCGCCCGGAGCAGGTCGTCGACGCCGACGAGCGGTCGATAGATCCCGGGGTACGTCGCCCAATGGACCTGGCTCACGGCCGCGACCACGAGCGCGACGGCGAGGTACCCCGCGTAGCGCTGGCCGCGTTCGCGAAAGATCCGGCGGTACGCCAGCGCGCCCCAGACGTAGATCGCGCCAACGACGGCCTGGAACGCAAGTCCGAGCGGCTCCATCCCTGCGCTGCCCCCGGTCCCGGCGAGCGCGGCCAGGGCGCTGCCACCCATCAGCGGCGGCAGATCCGGCTCGATCGACCGGAGGGCGACGAACCCGAAGAGCAGGCCGACGACCGGTCCGAGCACCACGAGCCACGGCGACGGCCGCCGGGCGCTGCCCGTCCGAAGGGCGCGATTCGCCGCGACGGCCAGGAGGACGGCCGAGACGAGGCGCGCCAGCGACCACGCATAGAGCGGCCACTGCTGGGGAGCGTCGAGGCTCATCCCGAGCGCCTCGGCCTGGCCGATCGACGCGATCCCGACGATGAGCAGCCGGGTCATGCACAGGACGAGGAAGGCCGAGCTCTCGAAGATCGCCGCCACGTCGTGCTCGATCCGGTAGCGGATCCAGGCCAGTGCTGCCGCCCCCGCGGCGGCGATCGCGGTGAGGGTGTTGAGCACGACGTCCAGCGTGCTGTTGCTGACGACGGGTCGAACCCCGGGCAGGAGCGCGACCACGGTCAGGCCGAGGAGCAGGGCCGTTGCAAGACCCAGGAGGAGGTCGAACGCCGAGGCCTTCCCCGGTCCGACCCTCGATGCCACCGGGGCCGAGCCCTCGGCCGGGAGCCCACCGATCGCGGCACGGCCGTCCACGAGCCGACTCTACCAGCCTGCCCTATCCTGCCCGCCATGCTTCGAACGGTCGTGGGTCGTCACCTCATCGAGGTGGACGTCGGGTAGGTCGCCGCTCTCGTCGCCCGCCACGGGCGGGTGACGATCGACGTCGGCACGGGCGACGGCCGAGCGGTCCTCGCTCGGGCCGCCGCGGAGCCGAGGACGCTGGCGATCGGCCTCGATGCCAGCGCGCCGAGCATGGCCGAGTCCTCCCGGCGCGCGGCCCGATCCCCGAGGCGGGGTGGGGCCCCGAACGCGCTGTTCGTCGTGGCCTCGGCAGAACAGGTTCCCACGGAGCTTCACGGTCTCGCCGAGCTCGTCACCGTCGCCTTCCCGTGGGGCTCGCTGCTCCGCGGGTGCCTCGGCCGGGAACCTCGGGTCGCCGCGGGCCTCTCGTCGCTCCTGGCGCCGGACGGCGTGCTGGAGCTGCTGCTCGCGCCGTCGGACCGTGATCGGCTCGACGACCTTCCGACGAGCCTCGAGGGCGTGCGGCGGGCCGTCGGCGAGGCCTTCCGGCCGTTGGACCTCGCGGTCGAGACGATCCGGCAGGCGAGTGACGAGGAGGTCGCCGCCAGCCGGTCGACGTGGGCTCGGCGGCTCCTCGGCTCGAGTCGCCCGGATCGTCGCGTCGTCTTCGCCCGGCTGCGATCATCGAGCCGATGACGGACCGCCTCGCGCTCCTGCTCGACGTCGACACCGGGATCGACGACAGCCTCGCCCTGCTGCGATCATCGGGTCGATGACGGACCGCCTCGCGCTCCTGCTCGACGTCGACACCGGGATCGACGACAGCCTGGCCCTGCTCCTCGCGGCTGCCACGCCCGAGGTCGACCTCGTCGCGGTGACCACCGTGGGCGGGAACGTGCCGGTCGCCCAGGTCGCGGAGAACACCCGGGCCGTGCTGGAGCTGGCGGGTCGGAGCGACGTGCCCGTCGCGCTCGGCCACGAGCGGCCGCTCGTCAAGGACCTCGCCACGGCAGAGGACACGCACGGCCCGCGGGGCCTCGGCTACGCCGAGCTGCCACCCGCGACCCGGCCACTCGATCCGCGCTCCGCCGCCGCCCTGCTGGTCGAGACGGCCCGGGCGCGGCCGGGCGAGATCACGCTCGTGACGCTGGGACCCCTCACGAACCTCGCGCTCGCCCTGCAGCGCGAGCCGGCACTCCCTCGCCTGCTCCGGGGCTGGACGCTGATGGGCGGCGCGTATGGCGTTCCCGGGAACACGACCCCGACGGCCGAGTGGAACATCTACGTCGACCCCGACGCGGCGCGTCAGGCGTTCGCCGCCTGGGCGGCCGCCGAAGGCGGGGACGCGACGAGCCCACCGGCGGAGCCCGGGGGCATCCCGCGGCCGCTCGCGATGGGCCTCGACGTCACCGAGCAGGCCCGGATGCTGCCCGAGCACCTCCGCCACCTCGCCGTCCGTGCCGGCGCCCGCCCTGTCGACGCCGAGGCGGTGGCCCATGACCCGGCCCTCGCCCAGGGCACGGTCGCGGACAACCCGGTCCTGCGCTTCGTCATCGACGCGCTCCGGTTCTACTTCGAGTTCCACGCGACATACGACCGCTTCTACGGCGCCTTCATCCACGATCCGTTCGCGGTCGCTGCGACGATCGATCCTGGCCTCGTCCGGACGACGCCCGCCTTCGTCGACGTCGAGACCGGCTCGGGCCCGGCCCATGCCATGACCGTGACCGACTGGCGGCACCTCACCGGCCGGCCGCCGAACCTCGATGTGGCGACCGCGGGCGAGCCCGACGCTTTCCTCCGACTCCTCGTCGAACGGCTGGGAGGGCTGGCA
Source organism: Candidatus Limnocylindrales bacterium (assembly GCA_036273395.1). GTDB lineage: Bacteria > Chloroflexota > Limnocylindria > Limnocylindrales > CSP1-4 > UBA5189. The sequence continues at coordinate 1,651 of DASUHU010000041.1, read as the reverse complement.
GCGGACCGCTTCGGCGTGGCACGCTAGCGGCCAGCGACACGGCCGAGCGGACCGCGTTCGCCGAGGGCGCGCCGGAGGAGACGCGCCGCAGGAGGATTGGGATGCCGTCGAAGTGGCTCCGGATCGTCGCGGCGGTGGTCGTCGCGATCATCACCCTCGTCGTCGGGCTGAGCCTCGCGGGCGGGCTCAACGAGACCGCGGATCAGGCGACCGGCCTCGTTGGCGGGTCGAATGCGTTCATGCTCGTCCTGGCGCTATCGCTGCTCTTCGGGTTCCTGGCCTATGCCATCGTCGAGTACGCCCAGACGCGTCGGCTCGACTCGATCGCCCGCCAGTTCGACACGCGGACGATCGTCCTGATGCCGATCGCGATCGCCATCAACATCGTCCTGGGCCAGACCGTCTCGGCGGCCCTCAAGATCCCGGTCTACCTCGACTCGATCGGGACGATCACCGTCGGCGCGCTGGCCGGCCCGATCCCGGGAGCCCTGACCGGGCTCCTGGCAAACCTGATCTGGACATTCGTGCTGGCGGGCACGCCGTTCGGCAGCCCCTACGCCTGGCCGTTCGCGATCGTCGCCGCGGAGATCGGGCTGCTGTCCGGAATCTTCGGCTACTACGGCTTCTTCCGGAGCCGGCCGAACACCTCGCTGCCGAAGCTGGCCGGCGGGGTGATCGTCGTGGCCGCGATCGTGCTCGGGCTCGTGTTCTACGGCGTCCTGCCGTACTACACCACGGGCTTCACGTTCTTCGGCGACACCTCGGGCGTCAACCAGATCTTCATCGTCGTCGCCTGGCTGCTGGTCGTGGGCGTCGTCCTGGGACTGGTCGCCCTCGCAATCCAGCTGTTCGTCAAGCGCAACCTCGGCGTGGCCTTCATCGTGGTGGCCGGCGCGATCTGTGGCGTCGTCTCGGCCCTGATCTCGGCCCCCATCTCGGCGTTCGTGTTCGGTGGCGTGACGGGCAGCGGTGCGGACCTCCTCGTCGCGGCGTTCCAGCAGGCCGGCTCCAGCCTCATCCAGGCCGTGTTCCAGCAGGGCCTGCTGCAGGATCCGATCGACAAGACCATCGAGTTCGTCACCGCGTTCCTGCTGCTCCAGACCCTGTCGCGCCGGTTCACGGCCCGGTTCCCGCAGGGCGAGCGAGCCGTCGGCATGGTCGAGGGCTGATCGCCGCGTGAGCTCCACGACCGCGCCCGCCCCGGATGGCGGGCGCGGCCAGCCCTCGGACGGCCGCGGCCTCTCGCCGGATGACGCCGCCTACCTGGCATCGCTCGCCCCGCCGACCCCGTCGCCCTACCACCGGCTCAACCCGCTGACGAAGGCGGCCCTTGCCGCGATCGCGACCCTCGCCGCCTTTGCCCTTGGGGGCTACGTCGCGCCGCTCGTCATCCTCGCCGTGCTTGTCATCCCCGGCGCCATCGCCGCCCGGCTGCTGCCGCGGCTCCTTCGGGTCGCCGCGCTCATCAGCCTCCCGATCTCGATCTCGGTGGCCCTCGTGTCCATCTTCACCCGGGCCGGCGTGCACGTCCTGTTCACGGTCGGACCGTTCCACGCGACGAGCGAGGGGGTCGACTTCGCGGCGCAGGTCATCCTCCGGCTGTTCGTGAGCGCTATGGCGCTCGCGCTGTTCGGGATGACGACGGAGCCAC
>DASUHU010000040.1:0-5367 GCA_036273395.1 Candidatus Limnocylindrales bacterium | reverse complement strand
CACGAGCATCGTCAGGCGCTCCAGGGGCATCGCGAGGTAGCCGGTGAGGTAGAGAAGGTCGGCGCCGACGCCGATGAGGAGCGCCTCCGCGCCGACCGACTCGAGCCCGGCCCGCGCCTTCGCGAGCCGCTCCACGTATCGCTCGGAGGCGATCGAGGGTCTCGGCGCGCTCGCCTTCGACGCGGCCATCGATGCCGTCACGTGGACCGCGAGGCGTCGGCAGCTTCGAGCCAGCGTCGGATCACGCCGGGACCGTCCTCGAACAGCTTTCGGTAGGCGAGGACGCGCGTGGCGCCGGCCTCGAGCGCCGCCTTGCGGCCGGCCAGGTCGTCGTGCTGTCCGACGGCAAGGACCGCCGCGCCGCCGGCGCGAGCCAGGCGTACGGCCTCGATGCCATCGTAGGCCCGGGCCGTCAGATCGACGATCACGAATGGCGAGGCAGCGCTCGGGGGATCGCCGGAGCCGACGAGCGCGTCGATCGAGCGCAGGCGAATCGGTTGGGCACCCGCTTCGGTCGCTGCGGCTACGAGCCGGGTCGTCCAGATGAGGTCGTCGGCGAGGATCGCGACGAGTGGTCGCTCCGCCGCCAGCTCGGTCGACGGCGACGTGGCGTCGCCCGACTCAGGCGAGGCCGGCCGCGAGGTGGCGGAAGACGTCACGGGCGGACACGAGTCCGATGGGCAACCCGCCATCGACGATCGGGACATGGCGGAACCCACCGATCGCCATCTTGTGGATCGCGACCGCGATCGGGTCCTCGCGCCGGAGGACGACCGGGTCGGTGGTCATGACCTCGCGCAGCGGCCGCTTGTCATCGGCCAGCGCGCCGACCTTCAGGATCGCGTCGCGGTCCGTGAAGATCCCGACGAGGCGGCCACCCTCGGTGACGAGCAGGCAGTCGAGCCCGTCGCGCTTCATCCGGGCGATCGCCTCGGCCGCGGAGAGCTCGCCATCGACCGTCACGGGCCGGGCCGCGCCGAGCTTGTCCAGGTGCATCCCGAGCAGTCGACCGTGGTAGGAGGTCGGCTCCTCGGGCGTGTCCGAGCGCGAGAGGTCCGCGCCGCAGTTCTCGCAGACGTCGTCGCCCAGGAAGTTCTGCCACTGGCAGACGGGACAGATCATTCGACGACCCAGGTCTCGCCGGAGCGGAGGAGCTTGCCCAGATCACCGGCGCCGCGGGCGGCGGTGGCTTGCACGACCTGGTCGTTGAGCATCTGGTCATGGGTCGGGCGGGAGATGTTCCGGAGGACGCCGACGGGCACCGGGAACTCGGGCCAGTAGATGTGGGCGAGCATGAACGAGATCAGGGGATCGGTCTCGTCGTGGACCAGCAGGTCGGCCTCGGTGATGCCGTCCTCGCCGAGGGTGACGATCTCGGGCTGATGGCCCTGAAGCCGGATGCCCTTGTTCCGCTCCTTCCCGAAGATCATCGGCTTGCCGTGCTCCAGCACGAGCATCCGGTCGTCGCGGACGTCGCGGTCCGTGAACTCGCGATGGGCCCCGTCGTTGAAGATGTTGCAGTTCTGGAGGACCTCGATGAAGGCCGCGCCGCGATGGCGCCCGGCCGCGTCGAGGGTCTGCTGGAGATGCTCCGTGTGGGTGTCCACGGACCGGGCCACGAACGTCGCCTCCGCGGCCAGGGCGACCGCGAGCGGGCTGACCGGATAGTCGACCGTCCCGTAGGGCGAGGACTTCGTGACCTTGCCGAGCTCCGAGGTCGGGCTGGCCTGGCCTTTCGTCAGGCCGTAGATCCGGTTGTTGAACATGACGATCCGGACGTCGACGTTCCGCCGCAGTGAATGGAGCAGGTGGTTGCCGCCGATCGACAGGGCGTCGCCATCACCGGTGATGACCCAGACCATGAGGTCCGGGCGAGAGGCCTTCAGGCCCGTCGCGAGGGTCGGGGCGCGGCCGTGGATCGAGTGGAAGCCGTACGTGTTCATGTAGTACGGCAGCCGGCCCGAGCAGCCGATGCCGGAGATGAAGACGATGTTCTCCTTGGGGTACCCGAAGTCCGGCATGACCTTCTGGGTCTGGGCCAGGATCGAGTAGTCGCCGCAGCCGGGGCACCACCGGACCTCCTGGTCCGACACGAAGTCCTTCCGGGTCAGGACGGGCAGCTCGGGGCCTCCGGCGATCGGGGCGCTCGGCGCGGCCGCGGTGGTTCCGTTCGTCGCGCCGTTCCCGGCGCCATTGGTCTTCTCGGTCATCGAACGCTCACTCGATCCTGGGACATGACTCGCTCGGCCTCGGCCTCGATCTCCGCGATCCGGAAGGGCTTGCCCCGGACCCGGTTGTAGCCGACGGCATCGATGAGGAAGCGCGCCCGGATCAGCAGCAGGAGCTGGCCGAGGTTGACCTCGGGCACGAGGACGCGGCGGTAGCGCCGGAGGACGTCGCCGGTGTTCGCGGGCAGCGGGTTGAGGTAGCGGAGCTGGGCATGGGCGACCGATGCGCCCCGCTCCTGGAGCCGCTCGACGGCGCTCCGGATCGCTCCGTAGGTGGAGCCCCAGCCGAGGATCAGCAGATCGCCTTCCTCGGGCCCGAAGACCTCGAGAGTTGGGATGTCCCGGGCGATGCCGTCGATCTTGGCCCGCCGCAGCTCCTGCATCCGGTGGTGGTTGTCCGGGTCGTAGCTGACGTTGCCCAGGATGTCGGCCTTCTCGAGCCCGCCGATCCGGTGCTCGAGCCCGGGCGTGCCCGGGACGGCCCACGGCCGGGCGAGCGTCTCGGGATCCCGGGCATACGGGTAGAAGCCGGCCTTCTCGGTCCGGTTCGGGACCCCGATCCTGGGCAGGTCGGCGACGTTCGGGATCGGCCAGGGCTCGGCGCCATTGGCCAGGAAGGCGTCGGACAGGAACACGACCGGGGTCATGTACTTGAGGGCGAGACGCCAGGCCTCGATCGCGTACTGGAAGCACTCGTGCGGCGTCGCCGGAGCGACGATCGCCACCGGCGAGTCCGAGTTCCGCCCGAACATCACCTGGAGCAGGTCCGCCTGCTCGGTCTTCGTGGGCATGCCGGTCGACGGCCCGGCTCGCTGGACGTCGATGACGACGAGCGGCAGCTCGACCATGACCGCGAGGTTGATCGCTTCGCTCTTGAGGGCAATGCCGGGGCCGCTCGACGCGGTCAGCCCGAGCGCGCCGCCGTAGCTCGCGCCGATCGCCGCGCCGACCGCCGCGATCTCGTCCTCGGCCTGGAACGTCTTGACCCCGAAGTGCTTGTAGCCCGCGAGCTGGTGGAGGATGTCCGAGGCCGGGGTGATCGGGTACGAGCCGTAGAACAGCGGCCGCTCGGCCAGCTGCGAGGCCGCGACCATCCCGAGCGCGGTCGCCTCGTTGCCGGTGATGTTCCGGTACGTGCCAGGTGCGAGCTTCGCCGGGGGCACGACGTAGCGCTCGTGGAAGATCTCGGTCGTCTCGCCGAAGTTGTAGCCGGCCCGGAGCGCGCGCCGGTTGCCCTCGGCGATCTCGGGCCGCTTGCCGAACTTCTCCTCGATCCACTTGAGGGTCGGCGCCATGTCGCGCTCGTACAGCCAGAACATCAGCCCGAGGGCGAAGAAGTTTTTCGTGAGGTCGACCTGCTTGTTCGTCAGCCCGAGACCCTCGAGGGCCCGGCTGTTGAGGGTCGAGATGGGGACGGCGAAGAGGTGCCACGAGGCCAGCGAGCCATCGGTCAGGGGGTTCGAGGCGTAGCCCACCTTCTGGAGGTTCTGCGTGGTGAACGCGTCCTCGTTCACGACGAGGGCGCCGCCCCGGGGCAGATCACCGAGGTTGGCCTTGAGCGCCGCCGGGTTCATCGCCACGAGCACGTCGGGCTCGTCGCCCGGGGTGTGGATCTCCGTGCTCGAGAAGCTCAGCTGGAAGCCCGAGACGCCCGGGAGCGAGCCTGCTGGCGCCCGGATCTCGGCCGGGTAGTCCGGGAACGTGCTGATGTCGTTGCCGAACACCGCTGCCGTGCGGGTGAACTGGGTGCCGGTGAGCTGCATCCCGTCGCCGGAGTCACCGGCGAAGCGAATGGTGACCCGTTCGAGCCGGTGCTCCTCGACGGGTCGAGTCTCGGTGAGGGTCATCGATCTCCCGTGCTGGTTCGTGGGCTGCCGCCGATCCCGATGCGCGTCGCGGCGCAGCCATGCCCCCGATCGGCCGTCACGCGCCCTCCGTGGCGTCCATCAGCTGGTGCGGCCTCGGCGGGAGGTTCAGCAGCTCCTCGGGGAAGGATTCGGCGAGGTACTTGAGGACGTCGACCGGCCGAACGACCCCGACGAGGACGCCGTCATCGTCGATCAGCGGCACGTTCCGGTAGCGGCCCGTCTGCATGAGGTCGATCGCGTGCCGGATCGGTTGCTCGAGGTTGAGCGTCCAGGGGTGCGAGACGACCATCGATTCGACGGGCTGGTCGAGGTCGACGCCCGAGCCGACGAGGCTCCCGAAGATGTCGCGCTCGGTCAGGACACCGACCAGGTGGCGATCCTCGTCGGTGACGAACACCGAGTCGGCGATCCCGGTCCGGGCGATCAGCGCAAGGCACTCGCGAAGGCTCGTGCCGGGCCTGACGGTGAGGGGCTCCCGGCGGCCGAGCATCTTGAGCTTCTCGTCGGCGAGGCTCGGGACGCGCTCCGCGACGTCCCGCTCGCTCAGGTCGGTCACGAACGTGAAGTGTAGTCCCTCACCCGTTCCCGGCCCGCGGGACACCCGAGGAGATGGCTGCTCGCTCCGCTCGGCCGTTGCCCCCGGGGGCCGGTTGCTCCCGGGGGCCGGTTGCTCCGGGGGCCGGTTGCGCCGGGGGCCACTTAGTCCGGGGGCCGGTTGCGCCGGGGGCCACTTAGTCCGGGGGCCAATTGCTCCGGGGGCCACTTAGTCCGGGGGCGCTTGCTCCGGGGGCCGGTTGCGCCGGGGGCCGGTTGCGCCGGGGGCCACTTGCTCCGCGGCGGCCCCGCCTGATTCCGGGATACCAAGAGTTTTGGTGGTATCGACCAACTTCGAGGCTGGGGCGCGGCCCGAAGCGCAGGCTCAGTCCTTGGCGAGTTCGCGGCGAGCCGCCCCAGGACGTCGGATGCGGCGACGACTCGAAACCTCGCGCATATCACCAACATGTCTGGTATTTGCGAGGAACAGGATCCCGCCGCTGCCGCCGGTCGGGCTGGCGAGCCAGCGCCTCAACGTCCGGCCCCGCAACGGGGCGACCCGCTCGAACAGCTGCCCGTGCCGAGCGATGGCATTTCGTGCCGTCGATGTTCCCGGCAACACGAGGAGGAGGGAGACTCCTCGCGATTCCCAGTCAAACCGCTCCCGCGCGATCAGCCCGGCGAGACGGCGCTTCTCGTCGGCGAGGCTCGGGACGCGCTCCGCGACGTCCCGCTCG
>DASUHU010000039.1:0-5194 GCA_036273395.1 Candidatus Limnocylindrales bacterium | reverse complement strand
GAGCTCCACCGCCGCACGAAGATGCCGCAGGGGCTGGCGGGTTGAGGCGGGCGGCGGTCCCGACAGCAGGCGGGACAGCGGGCTTGGTACGCGGACTGAGTGTTCTTGTTCGGTAGGTTCCGAAAGCGCCGCACGATGTGGCGAAACGGAGGGGCGGAGTTACGGAGCGACGAGGGTCGGGCGGGAGCGGGAAATCGGGGGCGGCGGGGCGGCGAGGGTGGAGCGCCGAGCGGGGCGGGGACGGGGAGAGGCGGAGCGGAGCCTAGGGCGCGACCAGGTCGCCGTAGGCCTCGGGCCGGCGATCCCGGTAGAACTGCCAGGTCTGGCGGACCTTCTCGATGAGGTCGAGATCGAGGTCGCGGACCAGGAGCTCCTCGTCGTGCGGGCTCCCGACCGGGCCGACGAACTGGCCGAGCGGATCGCAGAAATAGCTCTGGCCATAGAAGTCGTCGTCGCCGAGATCCTTCTCGACACCGACCCGGTTGATCGTGCCGACGAAGTAGCCGTTGGCCAGCGAGTGGCTGACCTGCTCGACCCGCCAGAGGTATTCGGACAGGCCGCGCGAGGTGGCGCTCGGGATGAGGACGATCTCGGCCCCGTTCAGGCCGAGCGCGCGGGCGCCCTCCGGGAAGTGCCGGTCGTAGCAGATGTAGACGCCGATCCGGCCGACCGCGGTCTGGAACACGGGGTAGCCGAGGTTCCCGGGCCGGAAGTAGAACTTCTCCCAGAAGCCCTTGACGTGGGGGATGTGGGTCTTGCGGTACTTGCCGAGGTATGTGCCGTCCGAGTCGATGACCGCCGCGGTGTTGTAGTAGAGCCCGCTGGTCTGGTCGTCCTCTTCGTACATCGGCACGACGAGGACCATCCCGAGCTCCTTGGCGAGGGCCTGCATCCGCTTCGTCGTGGGACCGTCCGGGATGTGCTCGGTGTAGCTGTAGTACTTGGCGTCCTGGACCTGGCAGAAGTACGGCCCGTAGAACAGCTCCTGGAAGAGCATGAACTGGGCGCCCTGCTGCTTCGCCTCGTGGGCGTAGCGCTCGTGCTTCTGGATCATCGACTCCTTGTCGCCGGTCCAGGTGGCCTGCAGCAGTGCCCCGCGCACGTTCCGCGGCATCTCTCGCCTCCGCTTCGTTCGATCGGTCGGGAGCGTACACCGCCCGCCCGCCCCCGACCGGCCATCGACGCGTCCGTGGTGTACTGTCGGCCGACAGCAGAGGAGGTCGCCCCGATGGGCCTGGATACCGCCGGCACGCGCCTGACGAGCGAGCAGATCGTCGCCGCGAATCGCGCCCACACGTTCTTCTCGTGGTCGATCCAGGGCCAGCTCGATCCCATCGCGATCGACCACGCCGAGGGCGTCTACCTGTACACGCCCGAGGGCAAGCGGATCCTCGACTTCAACAGCCAGCTCATGTCGGTCAACATCGGCCATGGCGATCGCCGGGTCATCGACGCGATCAGCGAGCAGGCGAGCAAGCTCCAGTACGTCCAGCCCGCGTTCGCCACGGAGATCCGAGGGCGGCTCGGCGAGAAGCTGACCGAGATCCTGCCCGGCGACATGGACAAGGTGTTCTTCGTGCTCGGCGGGGCCGAGGCCATCGAGAACGCCATGAAGTTCGCCCGCCAGTACACCGGCCGGTACAAGGTCCTCGCCCGGTACCGGGCCTACCACGGCGCGACGTTCGGGGCGATGACCCTGACCGGCGACCCGCGGCGGTGGGCCAACGAGCCCGGGATCGTGGGGGTCGTGCGCTACCCGGACACGCATCGCTGGGGCGAGCAGGAGCCGCGGCCCGCGGCCGAGGCCCTCCAGGGCCTCGAGGACGTCATCCGCTACGAGGGTCCCCACACGATCGCGGCGGTGTTCCTCGAGACGATCGTCGGCACCAACGGCGTGCTCATCCCGCCCGACGGCTACATCCAGGGCGTCCGCGAGATCTGCGATCGGTACGGGATCCTCATGGTCGCGGACGAGGTCATGGCCGGCTTCGGCCGGACGGGCCGCTGGTTCGCGGTGGACCACTACGACGTCGTGCCGGACCTCATGACGATGGCCAAGGGCCTGACGAGCTCGTACCTGCCGCTCGGGGCGGTCGCGATGCGCCACCACATCGCCGAGGCCTTCGAGTCGAAGATGTACTACGGCGGCCTGACGTACTCCTCGCATCCGGTCAGCCTCGCCGCGTCGCTCGCGACGATCCGGGTCTACGAGGAGGACGGGCTCATCCAGAACGCCGCGCGGCTAGGCGAGGTCATGCGGACCTGGCACCAGAAGCTGGCCGCCAGGCATCCGAGCGTCGGCACGACCCGCAACCTCGGGCTGTTCGGGGTCATCGAGGTCGTCCGGAGCCGGAACCCGTTCACGCCGATGGCCGCGTACAACGCCACGAGCGACGAGATGAAGGCGATCTCGAGGTACTTCCGCGAGCACGGGCTCTACACCTTCGTCTCGAACCACATGATCCACACCAACCCGCCGCTGTGCATCACCGAGGACCAGCTCGCCGAGGGCTTCGAGATCATCGATGCGGCCCTCGACATCGCCGACCAGGCGGTGATCGGCTAGATGCGGCGTCACGCGCTCCTGGCGGTGGCGGCCGCGTCCGCCATCGCCGTCGCCGCCTGCTCGCCCATCGCCTCGCCGAGCCCGTCCGCCGAGGCGAGTGGATCGCCGGGAACCTCGCCGGGCGCGTCGGGCTCGCCTGAGCCCTCCGTCGCGCCGACCAGCATCCGGGTCCAGCTCCCGGGACCGATCGATGCCGAGTTCGCCGGCCTCATCGCGGCGGAGAAGCTCGGTTACTACGACGCCGAGAACCTGAAGGTCACCCTCGTCCCGGGCGCGTCCGGGGCCGACGTCGTGACGCCGGCGACGGCGACGAACGGCCCGGAGTTCACGATCGCCGATGTCCCCGAGCTCCTCGCCGCCCGCGAGAAGGGCTCGGATCTGCTCGACATCGCCCAGCTGTTCCAGCGTTCGGGCACGATCGTGATGGCCATCCGGCCCGGTGGCCCGGCACCCACCAGCACGCCCGCCGCGTCGGCTTCATCCGCGCCCTCGCCGGCGCCGGCCTCGATGTGCGACCTGAAGGGCAGGAAGATCGGCCTGTGGGCGGCACCCGCGGACCTCGAGGTGACGGCAGCCCTGTCATCGTGCAGCCTCACGCCGGGCAGCGGCTACATCCGCAGCCAGACCGCCATGGACGCGTCGGCGCTCCTGAGCGGCGCCGTCGGCGCCGAAGAGGCCGAGATCTACGACCAGTACGCCCAGGTCCTCGAGGCGACGAACCCCGCGAGTGGCCAGCAGTACACGACCGACGACCTGGTCACGTACTCGCCCGAGGATCAGGCCTCGAACACCCTCCAGGACGCCGTCCTCGCCCGCTCGGCCTGGCTCACGGCCACCGGCAACAGCGACGTCGCCGCGGGCTTCCTCCGGGCGGTCGTGAAGGGCTGGGTCTACTGCCGCGACCACCAGGAGGATTGCGTCCAGTTCGTCGTGCAGGCCGGCACGAACCTCGGCACGACCCACCAGCGCTGGATGCTCAACGAGGTCAACGCCCTCATCTGGCCGGCTTCCGACGGCATCGGCAACGTCGACGCGGTCCAATGGCAGCGGACGATCGATGTCACCCTCGGCGCCGGGCTCATCACGAAGCGACCGACCGACAACGCGTTCGATGGGACATACCTGCAGTCCGCGACGGGCGAGCTGACCGTCGGCGGCATGGACCTCCAGGATCCCGCGTTCCAGAAGCTCGTCGTCGCGGTGGCGCCCGGAGGCAGATAGCCGGGGGACCGATGGCGATTCCGGTCCGGATCGTCTGCATTCCCAGCGCCGACGCGGCGTTCGCCGCGGATGCCCAGCGGGTCGCCGCTCGGATCCCGGAGGCCATGTCCGCCCCGGACGCCCTTCGATGGTTCACCCTCATGCTCCGGCGCGACTACCCCCGGGCCGTCGTCCGGGAGCAGGTGGATCTCGCCCGGACGGACGACGGCCCGCCAACCTGGTACGTCACTCGCGGCGCGCTCCATTTCCGGATCGACACGTCGATCTGGGTGCCCCTCGCGCCGACAGAGGCGTATCGCGCCTACGTCGAGCGGGTCGTCGACTGGCAGGTCGCCGTCGAGCTGACGCCGCTCCGGCTCGCTCCCGGGACGGTCGGCACGGAGTACCGGGCGGTCTACCCGTTCCTCGGGGTCCGCTACGAGGGCGTGCTCCGGATCCTCGGCGCGGAACCGGGACGAGTGGTCCGGGTCGAGGCCGAGGGCTCCGGGATCACCGTCTGGTACGCCGCGACGTTCGGCGAGGAGCGAGGCGGCGCGCTCGTCCACGTACAGGGTGACTACGAGCTGCCCGACACCCTCATCGCCCGGGTGGCCGACCGGCTCGGCCTGGAGCGGGCGATCGGGCGAGACGTCGATCGGGCGAATGCCTCGTTCAGGAGGCTGTGCGGCCGGATCGCGGCCGCTCGGATGACGCCCGCGAGCTAGGGATGGCGTTCCGCACGGAATGGCGTTCCGCACGGAGTTGCAATGTCGAGTTGGGCGCCGGGGGCGCTATCGTCCGCCGCGATGCCGCCACCGACGCACGACCGCGCGCCTCGAGCCGGGTCCGGGGTGCTCCGGATCCTGCGGGCGCGAATCCCGGAGCCGGATCTGGCCGCGGTCGTGGCCGGCGTTCGCAGCCGCGTCATCACGGAGGCCCTCGGAAGCCCGGGACTCCTGTCGATCCAGCCCGGCATCCGGCGGGCAGGAGGCGAATGGGAGCTCGTGGTGGCGTCGACGTGGGAATCGCGCGATGCCCTGCCGGCCAGGGGTCGCGATCTCGACCGGCCGCTCGGAGCGCTGGCGGACGATCCGCTCGTCGCCGACGGCCGGGCGGACCATTTCGAGCTGGTCGTCGGCGGTAGCCGTCACCTGCCGCTCCGCGGCCGGTGCCTCCGGATCTCCGACGCGGCGCTGAAGCCGCGGATGGAGGCGGCCTACTTCGAGCAGGCGCGATCCATGGTCGGGCGCCTCATGGACGAGCCGGGCGTCATTGCGTTCGACATCGCGCGACGGATCGTCGACGGCGCGAATCATGCCGTCGCGGTGTCGGTCTGGGAGGATCGACGGGCGCTGGATCGCCTGCTCGCATCCGAGAGCGATGCGCTCGTGGGCCGGGCTGCGACCGCTGGCCACCTCGCCGGCCCGC
>DASUHU010000038.1:0-2305 GCA_036273395.1 Candidatus Limnocylindrales bacterium | reverse complement strand
CTGCGCGGTCGCCATGTTGCTCGGCGGCGGCGTGGCCGGTGTCTCGATCGGCTGCGTGTCCGAGCTCGTGTCCCGGCCCGGGTCGGTCCCCTCGTTCATCGCCGTCCCCTCCGCTCGGCGCCCACCGCGGCGCGGTCCCGGCGCCGGCCCGAACGATACGACAGCGATCGGACCGTCCGAAAGGCCCGAACGGTGCGGCTACCCCGCCGGCGCCAGCTCCGCGAGCACGCCATCGGAGCGCGGGGCGGGCAGACTCGGCTCGGCCGCGCCAGCCGAGGCGCGAGCCCGGGCCTCGGTTGCGACGAGGGTTCGGATGGCCGCGGCGCCCGCGTCGACCATGGCCTGGAAGACCGGCATCATCGGGACGAGCGCGGCCTGGTCCTTCGCTGATCGCGGCTTGCCGAAGCGGACGTGGACTCGAGTGCCGGTGGCGGTCGGCTCGAGCTCGAACGTCCCGAGGACCTTGAGCGGACCCACGGGCGTCCCGATCGTCGAGCGCATCGTGAAGTAGTCGAACGGCCGCCAGTCGAGGACCTCCTCGATGATCGCGTCCTTGCCGTGCATGCAGTGGTTGGTGGTGCCGACCGCTCGCCGATTGCCGGCGGCATCCTGGATCACATCGGTGACGCCGGCCTGCCACTCGACCCGCCGCCCGGGTGTCGTCAGGAATTCCCAGACCGTCTGCGGCGGCGCATCGACCTCGTACGTCGTCCCCAGGACCGCGGCCTCCGGACCGACGCGCACCCGCGCCCGACTGTCCTCCTCGCGCCAGCGGCCTTCGAGGTCGTCGATCCAGCCCCGGACCTCGCCGAGGAACTCGTAGGTCTCGAGATGTCGGCGCATGCCGAGCGCCTCGGGCTCGAGGCCCATTGCGCCGACGACCGCGTCGCTGAGGAACGCGTAGGCCGCGATCCCGGTCGACTCGACGATGTCGTTCTTCAGGAGCCGGTGGACGACGATGACGTCCGAGCCGACGAGCTCCTCGAGCCCGAAGACCTTCTGCCGCGCCACCGGTCCGGCATGGGCAACGAACTTCAGGTTGAGGTCCGGGATCCGGCTGCAGGCGTTGCACTCGCAGCTCGTGGCCTGGCGGACATCGCGCCGCCGACGACGGAACCCGAAGTAGCAGCGCTCGATCGTGTCGAGGAGCTGCGAGCCGTCGACCGTGTCCAGCGGTGCGAACGTGAAGGCGGCGTCGCCCTCGAGCTTCGCCAGGCGGAACGTGGGCCGCAGGCTCGTCACGACCGTGGCCATGAGGTCCGCGAGGATGTCCTGGGCGTGGTCGAGCTCGACGCCGGCGAGGTAGCTCGTGTAGCCCGAGATGTCGGCGATGAGGAGGCAGGTCGGCTGGGGCTCGGTCACGCGATGGCGACTATACGGGCCAGCGCGCTCCGCTCAACCCCCGAAGACCCGCGCGAGCTCGAAGGCCGGCGCGTTCCGCTCAACCGCCGAAGATCCGCGCGAGCTCGAAGGCCGGCGTCTCCTCGAGCTGGTCGTAGCGGCAGTCCTCGGGGCGCTTGTCGGGACGCCACCGGACGAACGTCGTCGCGTGCCGGAAGCGATCCCCCTGGAGATGGTCGTAGGCGACCTCGCAGACGCGCTCGGCGCGGAGCGGCTCCCACGACAGGTCCTTGCCGCGGTTCCAGCGCGAGGTCGCGCCCGGCAGGCGCTGGCCGGAGGCGTCGGCCGACCCGATGTCCGCCCACTCGGCCCACTCCCGCCAGGGATGGCCTTCCAGGCCGTCCTGGCGGAGCGGCGCGAGCTCCTCCGCCAGCGCCGCGCGGCGATCCCACGAGAACGAGCTCGTGACGCCGACGTGGTGGAGCCTCCCGGCGTCGTCGAACAGCCCGAGCAGCAGCGATCCGACGTGCGAGCCGGGCCCGTTCTTGTGCCACCGGAAGCCCGCGACCACGCAATCCGCGGTCCGCTGGTGCTTGACCTTGATCATCGCCCGCTTGCCGGGTTGATAGGCCCCCTCGAGCCGCTTCGCGACCACCCCGTCCAGGCCCGCGCCCTCGAAGCGGTCGAACCAGTCCGCGGCGAGCGCTCGATCCGTGGTGGCGGGCGTCAGGTGGACGGGTGGCTCGGCCCCGCCGAGCGCGGCCTCGAGGCGCGACCGCCGCTCCCCCTGCGGTACCCCCCGGAGATCCGCGTCATCCAGCGCGAGCAGGTCCCAGGCGACGAAGCTGGCCGGCGTCTGCTCGGCCAGCATCCGCACCCGCGACTCGGCCGGGTGGATCCGGAGCAGGAGCGCCTCGAACGCCAGCGCGCCATCGCGAGCGATGACGACCTCGCCATCCAGGAT
>DASUHU010000037.1:0-3535 GCA_036273395.1 Candidatus Limnocylindrales bacterium | reverse complement strand
CCTGGGATACGGGCACGAGATCGGGCGGGATGTACGTGGCCGGAACCCGGAGGATCGTGTCGACGAGGGTCGTCGACCAGTCGGAGTAGGCCCGTGGCGTGGTCAGCACGTCCTTGTACGCGCAGGCGGGCAGCGGCCCGGCGCCCAGGACGGTCCCGGGCAGGGCGAGGGCACCCACGGCGAGGCCGCCGAGCCCGAGCAGGGCCGCGATCAGCCCAGCCGTGATCGGCCGGCGGAGCACCAGGGGGAGCACGGCGGCGAGACTACGGGTGAGGTGGCGGGGCGCGCAAGCACCGGACCGACACGAGAGCCCGGTACCATCGGACCATGCGTGCGCCGGCCGGCCCAGCCGCCGCCGATTCCTCGACCGTCGCCCCGACGCCAGCCGCCGCGCCGGCGCCGTCCGGACCCGTCCGGCAGGTGGAGCTCGACCGGCGGATCTTCGAGCGGATTCCCATCCGGACCCCGGTCCTGATGCCGGGCGACGACATCGCCGAGGCGATCCGGCGGCACGCCGGGCCCCAGCTCCAGCCCGGTGACACCGTGGTCCTGTCCGAGTCCGCGGTCGCGATCATGCAGGGCCGGGCCCGCGATTGGCGGACGATCCACCCGAGCGCCGTCGCCCGGTTTCTCTCGAGCCGCGTGGTCCGGACGACCTATGGCGTCGGGCTCGCGAGCCCGTACGCGATGCAGTACGCGATCGAGCTCACCGGCCTGCCCCGGATGCTCCTGGCTGCGGGCGTCCACCTCATCGGGCGCGCGCTCGGCCGGAAGGGCTGGTTCTACCTCGTGGCCGGGCTCGATGCCCGGATGATGGACGCCGAGCACACCATGGGCATCGACGAGTTCCGCGAGTGCTGCATCCCCGCCCCGGCCGATCCCCCGGGGACCGTGCGCGCGCTGCGGGACGCGACGGGCTACGACGTCGCGATCTGCGACATCAACGACGTCAGCCCCGCGTGGTGCGTCGCGAGCACGCTGCCGCGCGACCGAGTCCGGCTCCTGGAGCGGAGCTTCGACGACAACCCGCTCGGCCAGTTCGACCAGCAGACCCCGATCGGCATCTGGCGGGAGGTCTCGGCGGCCGTCTGACGGCGCCTGCGCCCCTTGAGGGGGTTGACGCTCGGGAGCATCCTTCGCCCCGCCAGCGCTCCGCTGCGCCACCGAGGAGACGCCCGTGCCAGGGATCGACACCGGCAACACCGCGTTCATGCTGCTGTGCACGAGCCTGGTGATGCTCATGACGCCGGGGCTGGCGTTCTTCTACGGCGGACTCGTTGGCCGAAAGAACGTCCTCGCGATCATGATCCAGAGCTTCGTCTCGATGGGCTGGACGACGGTCATCTGGTTCGCGGTCGGCTACTCGCTGTGCTTCTCGGGCGGAGCCGGCGGGATCATCGGCAACCTCGACAAGGCATTCCTCAACGGCGTGAGCCTCACGACGCCCGCTCCCCAGGACCCGTCGATCCCCGAGTACGTGTTCGTCGCGTACCAGATGATGTTCGCGATCATCACGCCGGCCCTGATCACGGGCGCCTTCACGAACCGGGTCTCGTTCCGGGCCTACCTGCTCTTCCTGACGTTCTGGCTGCTGCTCGTCTACTTCCCGTTCGTCCACATGATCTGGGGCGGCGGGCTGCTCGCCCAGTGGGGCGTCCTGGACTTCGCCGGCGGCATCGTCGTCCACAACATCGCCGGGCTCGCGGCCCTCGCCTCGGTGCTCTACGTCGGGCGACGGCAGGTCGTCGATCCGGGGCCGCACAGCATCCCGCTCGTGGCCCTCGGGACCGGGCTCCTGTGGTTCGGCTGGTACGGCTTCAATGCCGGGAGCGAGCTCCGAGTCGACGCCGTCACCGCGGTCGCGTTCCTGAACACCGATCTCGCCGCGAGCTTCGCCGCGATCGCCTGGCTGTTCACGGCCTGGGCGCTCGAGAAGCGACCGAGCTTCCTCGGGCTCCTCACGGGAGCCGTGGCCGGCCTGGCCACGGTGACGCCGGCCGCGGGCTACGTCTCGCCGGTCGCCGCCGTCGTCATCGGGATCGTGTCGGGCGTCGTGTGCTACGGCGCGGTGGCGCTGAAGAACCGCCTGCAGTGGGACGACGCGCTCGACGTCTGGGGCGTCCACGGCGTCGGCGGCTTCCTGGGGATCGTCCTGCTGGGCGTGTTTGCCACGACGGCCTTCAACCCGAACGGCGCCGACGGCCTGCTCGCGGGCCATCCCGACTTCTTCCTCAAGCAGCTCGCGGCGGTCCTCGGCTCGTCGGTCTGGGCCTTCGCCTTCACGTACGGGATGCTCTGGCTGATCGATCGGGTCGCGCGAGTCCGGGTCGCGGCGGAGGTGGAGGAAGCCGGGCTCGATGCCGGCCTGCACGGCGAGGAGGCCTACGCCGGCGCGCTCTAGGCGCGCTCGTCAGCGCGACGCCGGCTCCCGGAGCCACGCCCGCGCGACCTCGTCCCGGCAGCGGAGGATCGTCTCGGCCGACCGATCGATGTCGGCCTCGGTCGTGTTCCAGCTCGTGATCGAGACCCGCATGCAGCCGAGGCCGTGCCAGACCCGGCCACCGAGCCACAGCGTCCCGTCGGCCTGGACGCGCTCGATCACGGCCTGGGTGAACGAATCCGCGGCGGCATCGACCGAGGGCGTGATCGGGCCCGGCGTCCCGGGCTGACGGAAGCGGACGAGGACCTGGTTCAGCACGACGTCGTTGAGGATCGCGACGTCGGGATCGCTGGAGAGGCGCTCGGCGATCCGCTGCGCCAGCGCGCAGTCGCGCTCGATCAGGTCGATCAGTCCCTGCCGGCCCAGCGCCCGGAGTGCGGCCAGCACGACGAACCCGCGCGCCCGGCGTGACGACTCGGGGACCCAGTCGTAGGGATCCCGACCGCCCTCGACGTGCTCCACGCCGTGGCTGCCGAAGCTCATCGCCGCGCGATGCGCCTCGGCATCGCGGACGAACACGAGGCCCGAGTCGTACGGCACGTTGAGCCACTTGTGGGCATCGGTCGTCCACGAGTCGGCGAGCTCCAACCCGTCGGTGAGGTGGCGAAGCGAGGGGACCGCGGCCGCCCACAGCCCGATCGCGCCATCGACGTGGAGCCATGTCGGGTGACCGTCGCGTCGGTGCGCGGCGACGGCCTCCGCCACCTCCCGGAGCGGGTCGAACGACCCGGTGTTCACGTTCCCGGTCTGGGTCAGCACGATCGTCGGCCCCTCCGCGTCCGCGATCGCCCGCCGCAGCGCGTCGGCGCGCATCCGGCCCTGGCCATCCACCGCGACTCGCGTCGCCTGCCGCCGTCCCAGCCCGAGCAGCTGGAGCGACCCGTACGCGGTGCTGTGCGACTCCTCGCCGGCGAGGACGTGGATCGCCGGCGCGCCCGGGAGGCCGCGCGTTTCGACGTCCCAGCCCGCGTCCCGGAGCACGGCGTGGCGAGCCGCCGCGAGGGCCGTGAAGTTGGCCATCGTGCCGCCGCTCGTGAACCCGACGCTCACGCCCTCCGGCAGCCCGAACAGCCGGCGCAGCCACTCGCCCGCGAC
>DASUHU010000036.1:0-3701 GCA_036273395.1 Candidatus Limnocylindrales bacterium | reverse complement strand
CCGTCCCTCGCCCCGCGCGCAGCCAGGCGACGCTCGCGGGCGTGTCACCCGGCCCACCCTCGTCGTCGCCGGTCCGTCCGGGCCGGATCGCGGGCGGCGACTGCGGGGCCTCCTCCCACATCCCCGACCGGCTCGGCCCCGGCCCGACATCGGCACGACCTGACCCGGGTGCGGGCGTCAACGCCAGCGCGGATGTCCCCTCCGGCGCCATCGCGCTTGGTGCGGAGATGCGGCCGCCAGTGCGATCCGCTCCGAACGCTCCCACGGTGTGCATTCGAGCCTCTCCCAGACCCGGCGCCTGGGGTTTGTCACAGATCGCCATCACGCGAGGCCTTGCTCGCGTCCGATCCGTCTCGAGGGCGACCCGCGCTTCCTGGGCGGGAGCATTCATCCCAGCCCACGCTTGGCCCGGGATGGATTCGGAGGCAGACACACGCAGCAAGGCAACGTCCGGTTGATCTTCCCGACCAGGCCCTCGCTCCATGTCGATCTGTGACATTCCAGGATGGTCACCCGGCCTTGGGACCACATCCTGGCTGGGGCCCTGGCTGAGACCCGCAGCCGCCCCCGCGTCGGCATCGGCGAGCCAGGCGAACGGGCGCGGCGCAGCGGGGTCGGGCGGCGCGGGGGGCTGTCGCCAGGGTGGGACCTTGCCGACGAGGGGCATCCGCTTGTTGAGCTGGCCCATCCCGTCAACGAGCTCCTCGCCGACAGCGGCCTCCCCGGCAGCCTCCCAGGCAGCGCTCTCCCCGGCAGCGCTCTCCCTGGCAGCTGCCTCGCCGCGCCCGAGGTCGTCCGGGCGAGCTGTGTCGTCGATGCGAGGCTGGCGGCCGGTGCCGTGCTCGGTGGCGGTCGAGTGGAAGCGGCCGCCGCGGGCGTGGTTCAGCTGGCCCATCGGGTCGGTCAGGCCGCGTTCGGTGGTCCTCGCGGCCGTGGCCCGAGCGGCATCGCCGGCGCGAGCCGCGGGCTCGCCCTCGCCGGGCTTGCGGAAGAACTCGGCGAAGCCACCCTCGGCCTCGAGGTCCCGCCGGACCATGACGCTGTCGTACGTCTCGAGGGCCTTGGCCACGCGGTCGACGAGCGGCCGCGGAAAGCCGAGGGCGTAGCCGATCTCCCGCACGGCGGATCGAGCCCGGTACGTGACGAGGTTGCAGACCATCCCCGTGTGCTCCGGGCCGTAGCGCCGGTAGATGTACTGGATGACCTCCTCGCGCCGCTCGGAGCTGAAGTCGATGTCGACGTCCGGATAGGTCGTCCGGCCCTCGTTGATGAACCGCTCGAACAGGAGGTTGTGGGCGATCGGCTCGACCCGGCTGATCCCGAGCGTGTAGGACACGATCGAGCTCGTGGCGCTGCCCCGGCCCTGGGCCGGGATCCGCTGCTCCCTCGCGAACCGCATGAGGTCCCAGCAGATCAGGAAGAACTCGGCCAGCCCGGCTCGCTCGATGACGCTCAGCTCGTGGGCCAGGCGGTTGACGACCTCGGGCGTCATCGGGTGGTAGCGCCGGCGGGCGCCGGCCCAGCACAGCTCCGAGAGATAGCTGAACGGCGTCTCGCCCCTGGGGACCTCGAAGCCCGGGAAGCGGTACTGCTCGAAGCCGAGCTCGACCGAGCAGCTCGCGGCGAGCTCACCCGACGTGGCGATGCCCTCCGCCCAGCGCCGCGCGGCTCGTGGATCCGCCGTGGCGAACGACGAGTCGCCCGGCGGCAGCGCCGCGAGCTCCGAGCCGGACTTGAGGTGTGATTCGCCCGGGCGGCGGAGGTCGGCCAGGGTGTCGAGCGTCCGCCCGTGGAAGATCGCGGTCAGGACGTCCCCGAGCTCGCGGTCCTCGGGCCGGGCGTGATGGACGTCGTTCGTGACGACGACCGGGAGCCCGAGCTCGTCGGCGAGGGCCGCCGTCTCGCTCACGAGCCAGTCGTCGTCGGGCAGGAGATGATGCGAGAGCTCGAGGAAGAAGCCCGAGTGGGCCGGGTCGTCACCGCGGCCGTACAGCTCCGCGTAGCGTCGCGCGACCGCGGCCGCGCCCTCGCGATCGCCTGCCCGAAGGCGTCGCGCGATCTCGCCCTCGCGGCAGCCCGAGAGCGCGATCAGGCCCTGGGCATGCTCGGCCAGGAGCGACTGGCGGAACTGGGGGACGCGCTTGGTCCCGTTGAGATTCGCGCGGGAGACGAGCCGGCACAGGCTCCGATAGCCGGTCCCGTCGCGGGCCAGGAGGACGAGGTGTGGGCCGCGTTGCCGCTCCCCGATCCCCCGCAGGTCCTCCTTCACGACCCGGCGATGACCCGGGAGGCGGGTCCGGGCGGGTCGTGGCCGGAGGGGCCGTCCATCTCGAATCTCGCTCCCGAGCGCGTCGCTCCCGAGCGCGTCGCTCCGGAGCGCGTCGCTCCCGAGCGCCGCGCCGCGATCCCCGCGATCCGGTCCCCGCTCCGCGCCACGCCTCACGGTGCGGCCACCGGGCCGCCACGGCCGGCGAGCCGGGATCACGATTCCGGCGGGATCGGACGCGGCGGCATCGAGCAGCTCGACCTCCACGCCCACGATCGGCCGGATGCCCGCGGCCTCGGCGGCGAGCGCGAATCGGACGACGCCGTACAGCCCGTCGTGATCGGTGACGGCGAGCGCCGGAATTCCGAGCTCACGGGCTCGCTCGACGAGGTCCTCGGCCGGGGAGGCTCCGTCGAGGAACGAGAAGTTCGTGTGGCAGTGGAGCTCGGCGTAGGTCGGTGGCATGCCCAGCGATCCGGAATTGGTGGTCGAGCGGGGGCAGCGGGACGACCGATGATAGAACAAACGTTCTATCGAATCCACCGCAACACCCACTGGGAACATGGCGTCTGATCGGCCGTGGAACTCGACGTTCGAGACCTGGCCGTCGACCTGACGAGGACGCTCGCGATGCTCCTCCTCGCGAGCCTCTTGATCCTCGTCCTGCTGCCGGCGGTCCTTGGCGCGAACGCCACCTGAGCCACGGCACTCGGTCCCGGGGCGCACCCGGGACGTCCGGGTGACTCCGGCCTCGCCGGAGCCACGGTCGAACGCCTGGTGAGCGGGCCGACGACCAATCGGGACCCCGTCGCTTCTGGGGGCGACGGGGTCCTCCCTTTTCCGGCAATCGCGGTGCGGCCCTCGCGGTTCGAGCTTCTCGCCCCGGGCATCGAGCCGGCTCGCGCTAGCATTCGGGTCGTGAAGCCTCGGCCGCGAGACGTGATCGGCGCCGTCATCCTGGCCGTCGTCCTCGTGGCCCTCGTCGTCTGGGTCGTGTCGATCGCCGCGTCCGGGAACTGAACGCCGCCGAGCGACGCCGCCGAACGCGGAACGCGCGCGGCACGCGCGAAGTCCGCGCCTCAGTCGTAGAGGCGCTCGATGTGCCAGGTCCCGCCGATCCGATCGAAGTACACGAGCGCGAGCCAGCGCGGACCGACGACCTTGAAGTAGTCGCGGGCGATCGGGTCCCGCCACCACGATTCGTCGACCCGCCAGTGATTGCAGACCTCGACCGGCTCGCGCCGGCCGGCCCACGAGATCGCGACGAGCTGCCCATCGCGGACATCGACCTCGATCGCGGGATGGGCTCGGAGCAACCGGGTCACGAGACCGTCCGCACGGGCCGCCAGGTCCAGCGTCGCTCGGGCAGCGGCGCCTCGGGATCGGCCAGCTGGATCCGTCGCAGGCGATCGTCGCCGTAGGTCAGGGCGAGGCG
>DASUHU010000035.1:0-9763 GCA_036273395.1 Candidatus Limnocylindrales bacterium | reverse complement strand
CCCCTGGTCGTGGTCAAGCGCGGCGCTGAGGGATGCGAGGCGGCGGAGGGCGCGAAGCGCTGGCGCGCCCCGTCGCCGAAGGTCGAGGCGATCGACACGACGGGGGCGGGTGACGCGTTCGTGGGGGCCTTCGCCGTCGGTCTCGGGCTCGGCCTCGACCCCGCGACCGCGGTCCGCCTCGGGATCGCCTGCGCCTCGGACAGCGTTACCCGGCCGGGAACACAGGCCTCCTACCCGGATCGACGCCGCGCGGAGGACCTTCGAGCCTGGGCCGTGGCCGGCGGCGGGTGAGGGCCGGCTGAGCGCCGGTTGAGCGTCAGTCGGCGGCTTCGTACCCGCCTTCGCCGTCGGGGATGAAGAACAGCTCGTCCGGGTAGCACCACCGCCAGTCCTCGTCGGACTGGGCGCTCCGGATCATCGGGTGGCCGGTTGCCAGGTTATGGCCCGTCATGTGGCGGTTCGGGCTCTGGTCGCAGCACAGCGTCACACCGCAGTTCAGGCACTGCCGGAGGTGGAACCACTCGGCCCCGATCTTCACGCACGACTCGCAGATGTCCTTCGGGGGCGGCGCCTCGAACCCGGTCTCGAAGTGCGAACAGAGCTCAGCCACGGTCATCCTCGGGTCGCGATGGTTCGGCATGGGTGGGTCGCTCGGTCAGGGTCCGTCAGCGCGAGGCGCCGGTCGAGCCGAGCAGGCAGCGTACCTGAGGGTACGTGAACGACGAGGCGACGGGCGGGAACGATGCGATGGCGGGCCATCACCGAGCAACGCTGGCGGAGAGGGTGGGATTCGAACCCACGGACTCTTGCGAGTCACCTGTTTTCAAGACAGGACCGTTCAACCGCTCCGGCACCTCTCCCCGGCTAGCGTAGCCCGAGCGCGGGGCTGACTCGAGGTGGTAGTCGCCACGGTGATGAATCAGCGGTTCCGGTCGGCTGCCGCGCTCCGTTCATCGCTCTTGGCAATCGTGGCGGCCGTTTGATGCGCCACGACGACGAATCCCGCTTCATCGGCCTCCCACGCGGTCGGTTCATTCGTCTGGCGCATCGCCCTCGCGATTTGGGCGCATGGCTCGCCCGACTCGGGCACATCGGCCGTCCGATTTGGGGCGCCTCGCCGGCTCGAGGCCCCCACACGCGCGCGATCAGCATCAGCAGCGGCGCTCAGGCCCGAGGCCCGATCTGGTCGACCCCGAGATACGGCCGGAGGACCTCCGGGACCGTGATCGCGCCGTCCGGCTGCTGGTACGTCTCGAGGATCGCCGCCACCGTCCGGGACATCCCGAGTGCCGAGCCGTTGAGCGTGTGGACGAGCTCCGGCTTGGCACCCGCCGCGGGCCGGTAGCGGATCGCCATCCGGCGAGCCTGGTAGTCATGGAAGTTCGAGCAGGAGCTGACCTCGAGCCAGCGTTCGACCCCCGGCGCCCAGACCTCGAGGTCGTACTTCTTCGCCTGGACGAAGCCCATCTCCCGGGTCGACATCAGCAGGACGCGGTAGGCCAGGCCGAGTCGCTGCAGGAGGATCTCGGCTCGGCCCGTCATCCAGTCGAGGGCCTCGGGCGAGTCCGAGGGCTTCTCGAACAGGACCATCTCGACCTTGTCGAACTCGTGGACGCGGAGGATCCCGCGGGTGTCCTTGCCGGCGGCGCCGGCCTCGCGCCGGAAGCAGGGCGTGTAGGCGCAGTACCGGATCGGCAGGTCGGAGACGTCGAGGATCTCGTCCCTGTGGAGGTTCGTGACCGGAACCTCGGCCGTGGGGACGAGGTACAGGCGGTCCCGGGTCACGACGTACATCTGGTCTTCCTTGTCGGGGATCTGGCCCGTGCCTCGGGCACTCGCTTCGTTCACGACGACCGGGGGCCAGACCTCGGTGAAGCCGAACTCGTTCGAGAGGGTGTCCATGAACCAGGCGATCAGCCCCCGCTCGAGACGGGCACCGAGGCCCTTGTAGACCGGGAACCCCGAGCCGGCGACCTTCGCGCCACGGGGAAGGTCGATGAGCTCGAGGGATTCGGCCAGCTCCCAGTGCGGCTTCCGCTCCCAGGTCGGCCCGCCGGGCTTCGCGTCTGCGCCGACCTCGCCCGCGAGTGGCTGCTCGCGCGGGAGCAGCTCGCCCCATTCGCGAACCGTGACGTTGGCCTCCTCGCCCCCGATCGGGACGTCCGGGTCGGCGGGATTCGGGATCCGCAGGAGGAGGTCCTCGACCTGGGCCTCGAGGCTCGTCAGCTCGCCCTCGATGGCGGACAGCCGCTCGCCGATCTGGGTGGAGCGCCGGCGTCGGTCCGTGACCTCGGGGGCATCCGGCTTCGTGCCGGCCTTCATCGCCTCGCCGATCTCGCGGGACACGCTGTTGCGCTCGGCGCGGAGGCCGTCGGCCTCGCCCTGGAGCTCGCGCCGGCGGGCATCCACGGCCATCGCCTCGTCGACGAGCGCTGGGTCCTCGCCCTTGTCGATGGCGCCCTTCCGGATCGCGTCCGGCTCAGCCCGGAGCCGGGCCAGTCCCACGCTCATGGCTGCGCGCGTCCCCGACGAGTCATGGGGTCAGTGTGCCGCTCGCGGCCGCCTCGCGGAGGCGGCCGACGACGAACTCCCGCTCGAGGCTCGCCAGGAGCCAGCCCGCGCGGGGGCCGCTGGGTCGCCCGAGGAAGGCGAGGTACAGCGCGCGGAAGGCCTCGCCCGCGGCCAGGCCGCCGGCCGCCGCACTCGCGAAGATCGCCGCCTGCCAGGCCTCGCCGCTGGCGCCCGGCGCGCTCGGGCTCGCTTCCGGCGCCTCCTCCGCGAGATTCGCCAGGAAGGACCGCTGGGCGGGCCTCAGCTCCGCCGCGGCATCGGGCAGTCCGTCATGGCGGACGGTCATCCGACTGGACTCTGGCGCGTAGGCCTCCAGCCACGCCCGCGCGCTCTGGACCCGCTCGTCGAGGATCGCCTGCTCCCGCGGCTGGAGCGGGCCGCCCTTCTCCGCGGCGACGCGCGCCGCCAGGTCGGCTCCGGGGACCTGGACGAGCACGGTCAGATGCGAGAACGCGGGCCGGAAGAGGCCTGCCTCGCGCGCGATGTCCGCCGCGGGATCCAGCAGCGAGTACCGGAACACGCCCTCGTACCCCGGCGGCAGGTCGCCCTTCACCGGCTTCCCGGCCGTCGCGGCGGCGAGCCGGTCGAACTCGTCGAACAGGCGCGGGATCGCGTCGGTGCCCTCGGGCCGGAACTCGATCGCGGTGTTGGGGCGTGGGCGCAGGAACAGCAGGCGGAGCTGCTCAGGCGGGATGACCTCCACGATCTCATGCGCCGCGGCGCCGACGGCCTTCGAGGTCGACATCTTCCGGCCGCCGATGTTGAGGAACTCGTACGGAACGTTGATCGGCGGCTCGCGCTCGAACACCTCGCGCGCGATGGCGTCGGAGCGGTCCCGCGAGCCGCCCGCGGTGGCGAGGTCCTTGCCGCACGGCTCGATCGTCACCCCGAACAGCGACCACTGTGCCGCCCACTCGAGATTCCACGGCAGCTTCGCCCGGCCCCCGAACGGAGAGACCCAGCCCGAGTTGCCGCAGCCGCGGGCCCAGGCCACGAGATCCTCGCGACACTCGTAGAAGACGCGTTCGCCATCCCACCGCGTCACGATCGTCGTGCCGACCCGACCGCAGCGCTCGCAGATGACGCTGATCGGATGCCACGTGTCGGGATGCCGGACGTTGGCCACCCGGCGATAGACCTCGCGAACGAGGTCCGCCCGGTCCAGCGCGATCCGGATGTACGGGTCCATGTCGCCGGCGGCGTAGTGCTCGCTCATCCAGTAGTAGCGGTCGGGACGGATGCCGAGGCCCGCGAACGTCTCGATGAACACGCCGGCGTGGTGCCGGGCATACGACGCGTGGCCGTCGCCGACCTGGTCCGGGATGTGCGCCAGCGGCACGCCCATCGAGCGCTCCACGGCGTCCGGCGTCAGGAGCGCCTGGGCGTCCATCGGGTCGAGGTCGTCGACCCCATACAGGAGCGTCGTCTCGCGTCCGGCCGCGCGGAGCGCCCGGGCGATGACATCGAGGATGACGGGCCCGCGGAGGCTTCCGACGTGGATCGTCCCGGACGGGGTCTTCGAGTCGTTGACGACCTGCGGCCCGGTCACCCGTGCCGCCAGCTCGTCGGCCCATTCAGCCATGTCGGAATCCTCGCGCGGTCGCGGCTCGCGCCGCGGCTCGAGCGGAGCCCCTAGGCGATCGAGACGATCGTGTAGGCGAGGTCGCCCGCGGGGACCTGCACGGTGACCGTCTCGCCCTTCTTCCGGCCCAGGAGCGCGCGGCCGACCGGGCTCTCGTTGCTGATCCGGCCCTCGGTCGGCCGGGCCTCGGTCGAGCCGACGATCGTGAACTTCTGGGACCCATCGGGCCCCTTGACCGTCACCGTGGAGCCGATCTGGACGTGCTCCGTGGAATGGGTCTCGTCAATGATCGTGGCGTTCTTGATCAGCGCCTCGAGCGTCTGGATCCGACCCTCGACGAACGCCTGCTCGTTCTTGGCGTCCTCGTACTCGGCGTTCTCGCTGAGGTCGCCGTGCTCCTTGGCGTCGTGAATCCGCTGGGCGATCTCGGGCCGGCGGAGGGCGATGAGCTCGTCCAGCTCCTTGCGCAGCTGCTCCAGGCCGTCGCGCGAGATGTAGGTCGGCTTGTTGTTCATGGCCTCTCGGGTGGGCCCCCCGGATAATCAAAGAACCCCAGCGTCCGCGGGTGGTCCCGAGGGCTGGAGTTCGAGGTCGGCGGCGTAGCCTAGCGCGGGCTTGGCGAGGGTGTCAAAGGTCGTCCGCGCGTGGCCGCGAGCGCCTCATTCCCGCTCGGATCGACGCTCGCCGAGCGACTGCAGGCGGGTCTTCGTGAGCCGCAGCGATCGCCGGTCACCGAACGCCACGAAGACGGTGTCGTCACC
Organism: Candidatus Limnocylindrales bacterium; assembly: GCA_036273395.1. Classification (GTDB taxonomy): domain Bacteria; phylum Chloroflexota; class Limnocylindria; order Limnocylindrales; family CSP1-4; genus UBA5189. Next base: position 4,849 of record DASUHU010000035.1, on the reverse strand, counting down.
CGCGATGGAGCCGACGACCTCGGACCAGCGGGCCCGGTCGAGGGCCGCGGCGATGGCGTGGGCCGACCCCGGGAGCGTCTTGACGACGAGCGTCAGGCCCGACTCGCGGAGCTCGACCGGCAGGGTCGCCAGGAGCCGCCGGAGCCGATCCTCCCCGGACGTCTCGGCCTCGATGAGCCTCGGTGGCAGGACGTAGGCGTGCGACGGTCCGCGGCGGCGCTTCGCCAGGCCGAGCTCGGCGACGTCCCGGCTGATCGTTGCCTGGGTCGCCCGGAAGCCGCGCTCGCGCAGCGCCGAGGCGAGCTCCTGCTGGGTCCGGATCGGCCGCTGATCGACGAGGTCCCGGATGGCCCGCTGCCGGAGCTGCTTGATGACGTCCACTCAGCGGTCCCAGAGCGAGAACCAGGCCAGGAGCACGACCACCGCGACGACGATGCGGTAGGCGACGAAGACGGTCACCGGGTGGCTTCGCAGGAAGCGCAGGGTCACCTCGATCGCGAGCACCCCCGCGACGAGCGCGGCCACGACCCCGACCACGAGCGGCCCGATCGACACGCTCACCGTCTCCTCGCCTCGGATGAGCTTGAGCGCCTCCCACGCGCCGGCGCCGGCGATGACCGGCGTGGCCATGAGGAACGAGAACCGCGCGGCGGCCTCCCTCGACAGCCCCGCGAACAGGCCCGCGGAGATCGAGATGCCGGACCGGCTGATCCCCGGGATCAGCGCGATCGCCTGCGCGACCCCGATCCCGAAGGCGAGCGGGAACGACACCCCGTCGATCTCCTTCGTGTGCGTTCCAGCTCGATCCGCGAGCCACAGGATGGCCGCGCCGATGACGAGCATGACGGCGACCAGCGCCGGGCTCCGGACGTTCGACTCGACGAGGTCGTTCAGGAGCACGCCTGCGATCACCGCCGGGATCGTCGCGACCACGAGCAGCCAGGCGAGGCGGCGCTCCGGATCCTCGAGTCGGCTGCGGTCGCGGCGAAGCGAGCGGTCGCGGATCGCCGCCAGGCCAGCCGGAATCAGCCGGACCCAGTCCTCGCGGAAGTAGATGAGGAGGGCGACGAGGGTTCCGAGATGGAGCATGACCGTGAAGGCCAGGCTCGTGATGAACGGGTCGTGGAACCCGAGCAGGTACGGGACCACGATGAGATGCCCGGAGCTCGAGACGGGCAGGAACTCGGTGAGCCCCTGGGTGATCCCCATGACCAGTGCCTGGACGAGGATGTCCACTCGGTCTCCTCTGCGGACCCCTGGGCCGGGGAATCGTCAGGGCCGGCCCGCGGAGGCCGACCCTGGAAGGCTAGTGAATTGGCCGATCGCCTACCGGATGAACAGCGGGGCGAGGACCAGGGTGATGGTCGCCAGGAGCTTCACGAGGACGTGGAGCGACGGCCCGGCCGTGTCCTTGAAGGGATCGCCGACGGTGTCGCCGACGACGGCCGCGGCGTGGGCCGGCGTCTTCTTGCCGATGACGTTGCCATCGGCGTCGGTGAGGTGGCCCGACTCGATGTACTTCTTGGCGTTGTCCCAGGCGCCGCCGCCGTTGTTCAGGACGGTGGCGAGCAGGACGCCCGCGATCGTGCCGACCATCAGCATCCCGGCGACGGCCTGGTAGCCGAGCAGCAGCCCGACGACGATCGGCGCCGCCACCGCGACGAGGCCGGGCGCGACCATCTCGCGAAGGGCGGCGCGGGTCGTGATGTCGACGACCCTGGCGTAGTCGGGCCGCTGGCTGTAGTCCATGATCCCGGGCATCTCCCGGAACTGGCGGCGGACCTCGACGATGATGGACTGGGCGGTCTTGCCGACCGCGCGGATGGCGAGGCTGCTGAAGAAGTACGCGAGCATCGCGCCGATGAGCGCCGCGACGAACACCCCGACATCGGCCAGGTTGACCGCGGACAGGAGCACGACACCCTGCTTCCCGGCCTTGATCTGGTTCCCCAGGATCAGGTTCACCTTGTCGATGTAGGCCGAGAACAGCAGGAAGGCGGCCAGCGAGGCCGAGGCGATCGCGTAGCCCTTGGTCAGCGCCTTGGTCGTGTTGCCCACGGCGTCCAGGCGGTCCGTGATCTCGCGGGCACCGGCCTCGGCGCGGCTGAACTCGGCCACGCCGCCGGCGTTGTCCGTGATGGGGCCGAAGGTGTCCATCGCCAGGATGTAGGCCGTCGTCATGAGCATGCCCATCGTCGCGACGGCCGTCCCGAGGATTCCGCCCACGTCGTTGCCCTGGGCATTGAGCAGCCCGGCCTGCGTGCCGAGCCAATGCGACGCGATGAGCGCGAGGCCGATCGAGATCGCCGTCACGAACGTGGTCTCGAAGCCGACGGCGGTGCCGCTGATGATGTTCGTCGCCGGGCCGGTCTTCGACGCCTCGGCGATCTCGCGGACCGGCCGGAACGTGCCGGCGGTGTAGAACTGGGTGATGTAGACGAATGCGACCGAGGTCGCGAGCCCGACGCAGCCGGCGAGGAAGAACCAGACCCAGATCGGCAGCCCGTTCGAGGTCGCGCCGCCGGTGTTCATCATGACGCTCGTCGTGATCGCGAGGCCGACGACGCACAGGACCGTCGTGACCCAGTAGCCGCGATTCAGGATGTTCATGGGGTCCTCGGTCTCGCGACCGCGGAGGAAGAACATCGCGACGATCGTTGCCAGGAGCCCGAAGGCCCGGACGACGAGCGGAAAGAAGATCCAGCCCTCGGGGTTCGGCCAGTTCAGGTTCGTCGCGATCGTGAAGGCCGCGACGCCCAGGATCATCGCCCCGATGTTCTCCGCGGCCGTGGACTCGAACAGGTCCGCGCCACGGCCGGCACAGTCGCCGACGTTGTCCCCGACGAGGTCGGCGATGACACCCGCGTTCCGCGGGTCGTCCTCGGGAATGCCCGCCTCGACCTTCCCGACGAGATCCGAGCCGACGTCCGCGGCCTTGGTGTAGATCCCGCCGCCGAGTTGGGCGAAGAGCGCCACGAACGAGGCGCCGAAGCCGAAGCCGACGATGAGGAACGGGGCCTTGTCGACGGTGACGCCCCCGACGACCGCCTGGTAGATGCTGAAGATGCCCCAGACGCCGAGGAGCGACAGGGCCACGACGAGGAAGCCGGACACGGCGCCACCGCGCATGGCGACCTGCACGGCCTCGACGAGGCTCCGCCGCGCGGCCGCCGCGGTCCGCACGTTCGAGCGAACGCTGATGGTCATGCCGATGATGCCGGACAGCATCGAGCAGCCCGCGCCGACGAGGAAGGCGATCGCGGTCATGATCCCGATCGGGCCACCGGCAAGCGCCGGCACGTCGGCCACGTCCTTGCTCTCGACGAGCGCGATCACGATCCCGATCACGACGGCGCCGACGAGGGCCAGCAGCGCGATCGTGGAGTACTGGCGTCGCACGAAGGCGTCCGCGCCTTCCCGGATCGTGTCCGCGACGTCCTGCATCGCCTGGGGGCCCTTGTCGCGGCCCAGCACGTCACGGGCGAGGTAGATCGCGAAGGCGACCGCGGCAAGGCCGCCGATCGGGATGATCCACTGAAGCAGCGGGGCGTCCATCGGGTTGCGGGGGTCCTCCTGAGTGGGCTGGAGCGCGCGCCGGGCAGTCCGGCGCAGGCCATCGCTCGGTGCGAAGGGTTCGGGAGAGATCGGCCTGGAGCCTGGATCGCCGGCGCGACATTCGGGGGCCGTGCACGCCGGGATCCGGCCCATTCGGGCCGCGCGGAGTGTATCGCCCGCCGTTTGCGAGGGTCAACCTCGGGCGGACCACGGCCCCGATCGGCGGCCGGACGGTCCTCCGCCCGTATACTCCGCGTCCTGTGAGGCAGCCCCGGTGAACCAGCGCCCTGCCCTCGGCTGCCTGTTCGAGGTCGTCGAGACCCTCGTCCTGACGGTCGTCATCTTCCTGGGGATCCAGACGTTCGTCGCCCAGCCCTACAAGGTCCAGCAGACCTCGATGGAGACGACGCTCCTGCCCGACCAGTACGTCCTGGTGGACAAGCTGACGCCCCGCTTCTCGCCCTATCAGCGAGGGGACATCGTCGTCTTCAATCCCCCACCGAGCTGGGTCGGATCCAATGGCGTCCCGTTCATCAAGCGGGTCATCGGGCTCCCCGGCGACCACGTCGAGCTCCGGGACGGCAAGACCTACGTCAACGACATCGAGCTCGACGAGCCCTACATCTTCGAGGACGAGGGTGTCCCCCAGACCACCGATCCGGCGACGGGCGGCCAGTCGGACTGGCTCGTGCCCCAGGGCCAGCTGTTCGTCATGGGCGACCATCGCCAGGACTCGGAGGACTCCCGGGTCTTCGGCACGATCGACATCACGAGTGTCATCGGCCGGGCATGGCTGCGGTACTGGCCGGTCGACACGTTCGAGACGCTCCAGCGTCCGGCGTATTCACCCCTCGCCAGCGCCGCGCCCTGATCGGCGGGCAGACCGATGACGGTGCTGCTCCTGGCGGCGGCCCTCGTGACCGCGACCGGTGCCGTCGCAACACTGGCCGCCTCGGATTCGCGCCTCGGGCTGGTCGGCCTGACCGCCAGCCTCGTGGCCGCCGCGTTCGTTGCCGCGCCACTCCCTGATCCCACGGTCCTCGCCGTCCGGCTGACCGGCGCGCTCCTGGCCGTGGCGATCCTGCGAGCCATCGACGGGTACGCGACCTCCGCGGCAGGGCCCATCGACGGCTCGGGTCTCGTTCGTCGCGACCCGGCCGGCAGGCTCCGGGGCTGGTCCGGGTCCGCCGATGCCGGAGTGGATTCGCGCCGCGGCGGGCTCGAGCCGCACCTGGGATGGCTCCCGGTCGCGGCGATCGCCGCGGCCGGGCTCGCGGCCGGACTGTCGATCGGT
>DASUHU010000034.1:0-2532 GCA_036273395.1 Candidatus Limnocylindrales bacterium | reverse complement strand
CCGATCCGAGCTGATGGCCGCGCCGGCCGTGTTCCTCGAGGGCTCGCCCAGGTATTACTCGCGGCTCGGCTGGCGCCCCGCGAGCGAGCTCGGCGTCACGCCGCCGTCGGCCCGGATCCCGCTGCCGGCGTTCCAGGCCGTGGCGCTCAGCCGATGGGAGGACTGGATGCGCGGCGCGCTCGTCTACGCCGAGCCGTTCTGGGCGAACGACTGCGTCGGACTCCGGGGCGAGCAGCTCGAGACGGCCCGCCGGGCCGTCAGCGCCAGCCGAGGTCCGGTGCCACGTACCTGAGGATGCTCTCGACCGCGTGGGCGTTGTAGTCCACGCCCAGCTGGTTCGGGACGGTCAGGAGCAGCGTGTCGGCGGCCTGGATCGCCGTGTCCTTGGCCAGCTCCCGGACGAGCTCGTCCGGCTCCGCGGCATACGATCGGCCGAAGATGGCCCGCGTCTGGGCGTCGATGTAGCCCACCTGGTCGGCGCTCTGGTTGCCGCGCCCGAAGTACGCCCGATCCCGATCGTCGACCAGAGCGAAGATGCTCCGGCTCACCGAGACCCGCGGCTCGCGCTCGTGGCCGGCTGCCTTCCAGGCCTCGCGGAACAGCCGGATCTGCTCGGCCTGTAGCTCGTGGAACGGCACGCCGGCGTCCTCGGTCATGAGGGTCGACGACATCATGTTCAGGCCCTGCTGCGCGGCCCACTCTGCGGTCGCGCGTGAGCCGGCGCCCCACCAGATCCGGTCCCGCAGGCCCGGCGAGTGGGGCTCGGGCCGGAGCAGGCCCGGCGGGTTCGGGAACATGGGGCTCGGGTTGGGCTGGGCGAAGCCCGCGCCGGAGAGTGCCTGGAGGAAGACCTCCGTGTGCTGGCGAGCGAGGTTGGCCCCCACGGGATCGTCCTCGGCCGGCTGGTAGCCGAAGTACCGGAAGCCGTCGATGACCTGCTCGGGCGAGCCGCGGCTGATCCCGAGCTGGAGCCGCCCGCCGGCGATGAGGTCGGCCGCCCCGGCGTCCTCGACCATGTAGAGCGGGTTCTCGTAGCGCATGTCGATGACCGCGGTCCCGATCTCCATCCGCTTCGTCCGGGCGCCGACGGCGGCGAGGAGCGGGAACGGCGAGGCGAGCTGGCGGGCGAAGTGGTGGACCCGGAAGTACGCCCCGTCGGCACCCAGCGCCTCGACCGCCTCGGCCAGCTCGATCGACTGGATCAGGGCATCGGCGCCGGAGCGCACCTCGGAGTACGGCGAGTCGGACCAGTGGCCGAACGACAGGAACCCGATCTTCTTCACGCGCCAAGTCTAGGTTCCCGCGGGATTCGACCCCCGGACGCTGGTCAGAACATGAGCTCGACCACGAGGTTCGCGAAGACCCGCTCGACGTCGAAGGCGGCGCCCTTCCGGGCGAACCACTCGCCGACATTGGAGAGGTCGCGGTGGAGGAGCGCCGGCCCGGCGCTGTTCTCGGTCGCGTCGATGGCCTGGGGGAAGTCGATGACCACGAGCCGGCCCTGCCACCACAGCAGGTTGTAGGCCGACAGGTCGCCATGGACGATCTGGGCCCGGGTCATCGCCTTGATGCTGTCGAGCAGCTGGTCGCGAGCCGATCGGAGCTCGTCCCCGGCGAGTCTCGCGTCGGACAGGCGGGGAGCAGCGAGCGGGACCCGGACGTCGAGGTCGTCGAGACCGAGGCGCTCGTCGGGCAGCGCCCAGTCGCCGATGAACTCCATGAGGACGCCGTCGCCGGTGATCTCCAGGGCGTAGGGAACGCTCGCGCCGGCATCCCACGCCCGTCGCAGCGTGGAGAACTCGTTCGAGGGCCACGAGGCCGCGATGACCTCGTCGCCAAAGGCCGAGCGACTGTCGACGGCGCGCTGGACGCGCGAGCTGAGGTTCCAGCCGGCGCGATAGACGGTGTCGGCGCGATAGATCGTGCCCTTCGAGAAGCCGAGCTCGCGGAGCTCACCCTGCTTCGGATGGCGGGGTCGGAAGCGCTTGTGGGCCAGGATCCGGGGCCCGCTCTCGAAGCAGCGCTCGAGGAGGAAGACCTCGGCTTCCTTGCCGGATCGGAGGACGCCGATGGGCCGGTCCTCGTAGGACTCGTTCTCGACGAGCCACGGAGGCGCGGCCCGACCGGTCGCGATGGGTCGGGGCAACGGATGGACTCCTGCGGAGAGGGGAGGGAGAGACGGATCTCGCTCCCGTGGCGCGGAGTCAGGAGGTCGGACGAGCCAACCTCACGAGATCGGTTGGACCGACCTCAGGCCGCACGACGCGGGAGCGGGCAGCAGCGGACGACGACGGCAGTCATCAGGCGTGCTCCTTTCTCCAGCGTCTCGATGGGCTGGCGCACGATACCCGGTCGCTGCCGCGGCTGGCAACCCCTCGGGTGGCGAGGGCCCGGCGCTCAGGCCGCGAGGAAGCCGCCCCGGACCGACAGGCGCGCTCCGGCGTCGTAGAACGCCAGCGTCCGCCGAAGGGCCTCGTCCCGGCGCGGCTCGCCCGCGGCGACCCGCCACAGGACCCGGGCCAGCTCCTCGAC
>DASUHU010000033.1:0-3086 GCA_036273395.1 Candidatus Limnocylindrales bacterium | reverse complement strand
GAAGGACAGGTGCGTCAGGTCGAGGGCCAAGCCCCGGGCACCCGAGGCCCAGGCGTGCTCCACGGCGCTCATCACCTGCTCGTAGTTCGAGGCGTCGAGCTCGCCGGTCAGGGCCACGATGGCACAGCGGACCGGCCCGTCGCTCGTCTCGACGTCGATCGTCATCGTCATGCCCGACCCTCCTCTCCGCTCGGCGCCGGCTCGAGGCGCCGAACGAGCAGCAGCTCGTTCCCGCCGCCCGGGCGCGGTCGATGATGGACCTCGTCGACCATCGTCGTCATCAGGTGGATGCCCATCCCGCCCGGTCGCCGGGCGAGTGGCGCGACGCTCAGGTCCGGCCGCGGCGCCGTCGTGGGATCGAACACCGGCGCCCGGTCGAGGACCCGGATCCTGAGGCGATCGCCGAAGCGCTCGGCCTCCAGCCGGATCTCGCCGGAGTGACCGCCGTACCCGTGGCGGATGACGTTCGAGGCGGCCTCATCGACCGCCTGGGCGAGGTCATCCGTGGCTCGCTCGGAGGCGCCGCTGGCCTCGGCCGCGTCCCGCACGAACGCGCGAATCTCGAACAGCCGCTCGAGCTCGGCGGGCACGCTCAGGGTTCGGAGGACCTCGGTCAACGGCCGCGACTGGAGAAGCCGCTCAGGCCATCCGGGCGTAGCCGGCCGGCGCCCGCTTCACGAACCGGCCCGCGCCCTTTCGGCCCGTGAACTCGCCGTTCCGCACCACGACCGAGCCGCGGCTCATCACGACATCGGCGCCGCCCTGGACCTCGCGACCCTCGTAGCACGAGTAGTCGACGTCCATGTGATGGGTCTTCGCGGAGATGGTGCGCTTCCGGTTCGGGTCGTAGACCACGATGTCGGCATCGGCCCCAACCGCGATCGCGCCCTTGCGCGGGGCCAGGCCGAACAGCCGCGCCGGCTCGGTCGCGCTGATCTCGACCCAGCGCTCCTTCGAGATCCGGCCGGCCACGACCCCGCCGTCGTGGAGCAGGTCCATTCGGTCCTCGACCCCGGGCAGGCCGTTGGGGATCTTCCGGAAGTCGCCCCGGCCGAGCTCCTTCTGGCCGTGGAAGTCGAACGGGCAGTGGTCGGTCGAGACGACCTGGAGGTCGTCCCGCCGGAGGCCGTTCCAGAGCTCGACCCAGTTCGGGTCCTTCTCGCGGAGCGGCGGCGAGCAGACGAACTTCGCGCCCTCGAAGCCGTTGCCGAGGTCGTCGAGCGACAGGAACAGGTACTGCGGGCATGTCTCCGCGAAGGCCGGTGTCCCGCGATCGCGCGCGTCGCGAACTGCGTTCAGGGCATCGACGACCGAGAGGTGGACGATGTAGACGGGCACGTGCGCCGCCTCGGCCAGGCGGATGACCCGGCTCGTGGCCTCGCCCTCGAAGACCGGGTAGCGGGCGATCCCGTGGTAGTAGGGATCGGTCTTGCCGTCGGCCACGAGCTGGGCCGCGACGACGTCGATGGCCGGGCCGTTCTCGGCGTGCATCATGATCAGGCCGCCGTTCCTCGCGGTCTGCTGCATCGCCCGGAAGATCTGGTCGTCCGTGCTGTAGAAGACGCCGGGATACGCGGTGAACAGCTTGAAGTCGGGAATGCCCTCGTCGACGAGCTGGTCCATCTCGGCCAGGGACGCGTCGGTGACGTCGCTCATGATCATGTGGAAGCCGTAGTCGACGACGGCCATGCCCTCCGCGAGGGCGCTCCACGCGTCGAGGCCCTCGCGCAGGCTCTTGCCCTTCGACTGGACGGCGAAGTCGACGATCGTGGTCGTGCCGCCGAAGGCCGCGGCCCGCGTGCCGGTCTCGAAGTCGTCCTTCGCGAAGGTCCCGCCGAACGGCAGCTTCATGTGGGTGTGGACGTCGATGCCACCCGGGATGACGTACTTGCCGGTCGCGTCGATCGTCTCGTCCGCACTGACGCCGCCGCCGCCCGCGCCGGCCCCGCCGCCCGACGCCAGGCCCGCGCCGGCCCCGCCGCCCGACGCCAGGCCCGCGCCCGCCCCGCCGCCCGACCCCAGGCCCGCGCCGATCGCCGCGATCCGCTCGCCGTCGACGAGCACGTCCGCGTCATACGAGCCATCGGCGGTCACGACCGTCCCGCCGCTGATCAACGTCCGCATCCCGACGTCCCTCCCGAAGTGAGAGCCCGCCCGGCTCGCCGGACAGGCCCTCGATGCGCTGACGGAGCTGGCTGGGCGCGGCCTATTTCTTGGCCGCGTCCTTGGCCTTGTTCTGCTTCGGCTTCTTGGGAGTCTTGGCCTTCTTGTCCATGACGCTCCTCCAGGGTCCCTGCGGACGATCGCTGGATCGTATCGCCGTCGAGGCTCGAACGACGAGACGTTCGCGGTGCCGGGAGTGGTCGACGCTGGGAGCGGAGCCATGTCAAGAGGGTGCCGACGCCTCCTGCCAACCGCTCGCCACACGGGCGCTCGTCGCGCGACCTTCGCCATTTGCTGCCAACCGCTCGCCCCGCGAGCGCTCGTCGCGCGACCTTCGCCATTTGCTGCCGTGCAAAGCGGTTTGGCGTACCGCGCGAGCGACTGGAAGCGTCCCCAGGCACGGCTTCGCGTCCCCTCGGTGCGCCATCTCGGTGCGCCGTCTGGGTGGGCCATCCTCGCCGAACTCCACCCGGGGTGGCGTTAACGGCCATCTCGGGGCGAAACGAGGCTGGGCGGCGACGAATTCATCCCGAGCCACGCTCGTGCCGGGACGGAATCGACTGCGGGCCCAGCGGAGTGGCATCGCAACGTCACGGTGGGTGGAATTCGGAACCGCGCAGTCGGGCCAGGGACGAGCGGTCCCCGTGGGAGCGGCTGGCAAGAAATTGGCCCTTTGGCAGCACACCGCCACTTCGCGGAAGCAAATCGACACTCGGCGCGAGCGCACCGCGCACCGCGCACCGCGCACCGCGCACCGCGCACTGCGCTCCGCGGCCGCGGCCGCGCCACACAGGCGGCCGCGCCGCAAACGCCTCTCGGCTCAGAGCGCCGGGATGACCTCGCGACCGATGCGGCGGAGCTGCTCGGCTTCGTCCCCGTTCATGAGGTAGACGTTGAACTGGTCAACGCCGGCGTCCGCGAGC
>DASUHU010000032.1:0-3695 GCA_036273395.1 Candidatus Limnocylindrales bacterium | reverse complement strand
CCCACGTTCGTGCTGTTCGCCCGGGACGCGGCCTCGGTCCACTTCAGCTACCGGCGGTACATCGAGAACCAGCTCCGCGACACGTTCGGGTTCCTCGGGACGCCGATCCGGCTCGTGTTCCGGGAGCGGGCCTCGATGGAGGCGGCCGCGCGGCCACGCCGGCGGGCGAGAGGCGCTCGCGGGCGGGCGGCCGCTCGGCGCTGAGGATCGCGAGCTTCGCATGAGCGCGGCGAACGCGGTCGACTCGCGGACGCCGGCGCGCGTCGCGATCGTCGGGACCGGCGCCTGGGGCACCACCCTCGCGTTGCTCGTCGCCCGGGCCGAACCGGTCGTGCTGCTCGCGCGGACCGCCGCCGGGGCGGATCGGATCGCGGGGGAGCACCGGAGCCCGCACCTCCCGGACATCGAGCTCCCGGCCGCCGTCCGCGTCAGCCGGGATGCGTCCGTCCTCGACGCCGCCGAGCTTGTCATCGTGGCCGTGCCCTCGGCCCACGTCCGGGAGCAGGCCGAGCGCCTCGCCCCGTACCTCTCGCGCGAGGCCGACGTGCTGTCGGCCACGAAGGGCCTCGAGCCTGGCTCGCTGCTGCGGATGACGGAGGTCCTCGGGGAGGTCCTGGACCGGCCTCCCGATCGGGTAGCCGCCCTGTCCGGACCGAATCTCGCCCCCGAGATCGCCGCCGGCCTGCCCGCCTCGGCGGTCGTCGCCGCGGCCTCGGACGAGCTGGCTGACCGGATCGTGCACCGGCTCGGCCGCCGCGAGTTCCGGCTCTACACCAACACCGACGTCCTCGGCGTGGAGCTGTGCGGTGCCCTCAAGAACGTGGTGGCGATCGCCGCGGGCGCCGCGGACGGCCTCGGCTTCGGGGACAACGGCAAGGCCGGGCTCATCACCCGCGGCCTCGCGGAGATGACCCGCCTCGGGATCGCCATGGGCGCAAATCCCCTCACGTTCGCCGGGCTCGCCGGGGTCGGGGACGTCATCGCGACGTGCGGCTCCGGGCTCTCGAGAAACCATCGCCTCGGGGAGGAGCTCGCGCGCGGCCGATCCTGGCCCGACATCGAGGCGACGCTCGGTGGCACGGCTGAGGGCGCCTACACCGTCGACGCCGCGCTGGCCCTCGCCGATCGCCACGGGGTGGAGCTGCCGATCGCGCGGGAGGTCCACAACGCCCTGTTCGAGGGCAAGAGCGTTCGCCGCTGCCTCGTGGATCTCCTCGCCCGCGAGTCGAAGGATGAGCTCGCGGACTTCGAGCGGTGGCTCAGCCGGCTGTCGGCGGATCGACCGGCGCCGCTGGGTTGACCGCCGGCGCCGCTGGCTTGGCCGCCGGCGCCGCTGGCTTGACCGCCGGCGCCGTCACGCTGACCGCCGGCGCCGCTGGGCTGACCGCCGGCGCCGTGGCGCTGACTGCCGGCGCCGTCGCGCTGACGGTCGGGGCCGCGACAGCGAGCTGCGCGCTCGCGACCGCCTCGGCGGTGAACCGGCTCTGGCGGTGGCCCGTGACCGCCTCCAGGAAGCGCTCCCGCTCGACCGTGAGGAGCCGGAGCGGCGTCAGGGCGATGACCGTCGCCGTGCGAGGCACATTCCGGAGCAGGGCAATCTCGCCAAACCCGTCGCCCGTGCTGCGGGTCCCCACGGCTTGGCCATCGACCGTCACCATGACCTCGCCCTCGCCGATCACGTAGAACCGGTCGCCCGGCTCGCCCTGCCGGATGACCGTCTCGCCGGCGGGAACGTCGAGCCACGCCACCTCGGCGAGGATCCGGTCGATCGCCGGCGCGGAGAGCGGGGCGAAGATCGGGAGACGCCGCAACAGCTCCAGGGCCTCGTGGTCCGGCGCCCTGGCGTGGCGGTCCACGGCGGCGAGCTCGCGCCAGGCCGCGAGGAGCACGACGGGCACGACGAGGCCGGCCACGACGAGGGCCACCGGAACTCCGAACGACTGCACGACCAGCCCGATGGCCACGGACCCGATCGCCATCGCGAACATCGAGAGCCCCTCGAGGACGCCGAAGACCCGCGCCCGCAGGGCCTCGGGCGCGAGGCGCTGGAGGAGCGTCTGGCCCGCGGCGTTGTTGACGCTCCAGCCGGCGCCGCTCACGGCGAACAGCAGCCCCGCGCCGAGCAGGCTCGGCACTTCGCCGATCGCCGCGATCGGAAGCCCGAACAGCGCGCCGCTCAGCCCGACAGCGGGAGTCAGCCGACGCCGTCCGACGAGCGTTACCGCGGCCAGCGCCCCGAGGATCGATCCGACGCCGGCGGCCGCACCCAGGCCTCCGGCCCACGACGCGCTCTGGCCCAGCAGCGTGACCGCGACCGCGATGTACAGGACATCGAGCGCCCCGACGACGATCGTCGACGACCCGAGCACGAGGACGATGAGCAACAGCCCTCGATCGCGGGTCAGGCTCGCGAAGCCGCCAAGGAGCTCACCCGCCGCCGACGTCTCGGTCGCGGTGTGGAGGACGCGCGCGTCGGCGTGGGCCTCGGGCAGCCGGGCCACCAGCACCGCCCCGATGCCGACGACGATCGCGAAGGCCAGGAAGACATCGGCCGGCTGGTTGCGGAGCAGGAGGAGGCCGGCCGCGAGCGGCCCGAGGCAGTTCGCGACGCTCTCCGCGAGCGCGGTCACGGCATTCGCCGCCGTGAGATCGGCCGGCGTGTGGGTGATCGCCGGGAGGGCGACCGCCTGGATCGGGCGAATGATCGTCAGCGCGGCCGAGGCAACCGTCGCCACGGCGATCGTTGCGGGCAGCGGGAGGCCGGCATAGAGCGCCCAGGCGGTCGCGAGGTCGGAGGCCGCGACCAGCACGTAGCCCGCGACGAGCACGCGATCCCACCGATACCGGTCGCCGGCATACGACGCGAGCGGACCGACGATCCCTGCTGGAATCAGCTGGATCAGCGCGACGAGTCCGGCGAGCGCGGCGCCACCGATCGCGTAGCCGTACACGAGGATCGCCATCCAGGTCGCGTACTCGGCCGTCTGGAAGCCCAGGTACGCCAGCTCGATCCGGGCGAGCGCCGGCTTCCGCGCGACGGCCAGCACGACGCGGACCTGCTCCCTCATCTGCCCGGAGGATGACACGCCCGGGAGCGGTAGACTGCGCGCCTCGGGGCGTGGCGCAGCCTGGTAGCGCACCAGTCTGGGGGACTGGTGGTCGCCGGTTCAAATCCGGCCGCCCCGACCAAAGCCCTCGCACGAATGCGCCCGTAAACGGGATTGTGTTTGCGCTGCGGGTAGTCGACATGGGTGGGAGTTGGCGTACAATCGCGGACACAAAGACGCCCCAACCGGGTAAGGGTCGGGGCGTCGAAAACGGCAGTCCTGTTATCGAGGACAACCGCGATGACCAATACTACCGGCCGGAAGACGCAGCGCCGATCGCCCAAGGAAGGCAGCACCTTCCGCCGCAAGGATCGTCCCGGCTGGCGCGGCGAGCTCGCCTATGTTGATGCGCTCGGGAAGCGCCGACGTGTGGTCGTGTCGGGTGCGACCGAGGAGGAAGCCCGCGACAAGCTCAACCGTGAGCGGGAGCGACTCCGAATTGGGCTCGCGGGCAAGGCCGAGGCCGGAACCGTAGGGGAGTGGCTCTTCCGATGGCTGCCCGCTTACCAGGCGAGCGTACGGCCCTCCACCTACCTCGTCGCGGAGCAGTACGTCCGCGCCTACCTCGTGCCGGCGCTCGGGCGGATC
>DASUHU010000031.1:0-5078 GCA_036273395.1 Candidatus Limnocylindrales bacterium | reverse complement strand
ATCGCGTCCAGCGCGATCATCGCGCCGCGCGAGTTCCCGACCACCGCGGCCTGGCGGATCCCGAGGCTGTCCAGGACCGCCCGGAGGTCCTCGCGATTCGAGAACTCGACGTCGTCGGTCGTCGACCGGCCGTAGCCGCGGGTGTCGTATCGGACCACGCGATAGCCGCCTTCGACGAGGTAGGGGACCATCGCGTCCCAGGATCGAAGGTCGACGACGGCCGAATGGACGAGGAGGATCGGCGGCGCGTCCGGTCGATCGTCCGGCGCGTCGACGATGACCTGGAGCTTGCCGCCGGGAACGCCGACCGACGATTCGAGCTGGGCCATCGAGTGATGCTACCCGCTTGGTGCGCGGGGCCGAGCCGCCCGACGCGGGCCCCACCCGACGCGGGCCCGTCCGGCGCGGGCCCCGACCGATGCGGGCGCCGACCCGCCCGACGCGCCCACCCGGCGAAGGGCGCGCCCGACCGATGCGGGCGCCGACCCGCCCGTAGGATTCGCCAGTGCTCCTCCTGGTCGACCTCGATGGCGTCGTCTACCGCGGCGCCGACCCCGTGCCCGGCATCGCCGGCGTCCTGGCGACGCGGGCCGCCGCTGGCGACTCGGTCGTATACGTCACGAACAACTCGATGCACTACCGGGCCGACTACGTCCGCCGACTCGCGGACCTCGGCTGCCCGGTCTCGCCGGACCGGATCGTGAGCGCGCCGCGGGCGACGGCGTTGTACCTGCGCGAGCACGAGCCGTCCGTGCACCGCGTCCTCACCGTGGGCGCGAGCGGGCTCGATCGAGAGCTGCGCGACGTGGGCCTCGACGTCGTCAACGCGGGCGTCGCCGCGGAGCGGATGGCCAAGGAGGGCCTGGACGGGTGGGAGGCGTCGGCCGGGGTCGATGCGGTCGTCGCGGGCGTCGATCCGCAGTTCACGTACCTCCGGCTCGCGGCCGCGGCCGATTGCCTGCGGGCTGGCGCGGCGCGGTTCATCGCCACGAACCGTGACCCGACGTTCCCGACCGAGCGGTTCATCCGACCCGGCGCCGGCTCGATCGTGTCGGCGATCGAGGTCGCGAGCGGCGTCACGCCCGTGGTGATCGGCAAGCCCGAGCCGCTGCTCATGGAGCAGGCGGCCCACGCCGGCGGCGGGCAGGCCGCCGATGCGATCGTCATCGGCGACGGGATCGTGACCGACCTCGAGGCCGCTTGCCGCGTCGGCGCCCGGACGGTGCTGATGCTCACCGGCGTGACGACCCGTGCCGCCGCGGACGCGCTCCCGCCCGATCGAGCCCCGGCCGCGATCGCCGCCGATGCCGCGGAGCTGGCTCAGGCCCTCGACGCCCTCGCCGGGGCCTGATCTCGCCGCCTCGCCGCCGCCTCACTGCCGCCGCCTCGCCGCGGACTGATCCGCCCGCCGCCGCCTCCCCGCACGTGTGGTGCTTGCCAGGCACCAGACTCGAGCCACCTCGGTCGCTCCGATGCTTGGCAAGCCACACAGCGACGGCGAACGATGCCTCGAGCCGCCGGTATCGGTCGATTTGTTGCTTGCCAGACTCGGAACGACGTGAGTCGCGCGCACCCGTTGTCTCCGAGGCGACGCCGGGCCGGTCGGGCGACGCCGGGCCGGTCGGGCGGCGGCGGGCGCCACCCATCGATCCCGGCGTGGGTCAGATGCTCGGCGCGTCTCGGCGTGGGTCAGGTGCTCGGCGTGTGCAGTCGGGTGTCGAGCTCGGCGCTGGGCGGCGCCACCGCCCGTTGAGCCACCCGCCACGCATCGAACTCGGCCCGCAACGGGCCGAGGGTCGGCTCGTCGGCGAAGGCAACGTCGAGGGCGTGGCGATCGATCGCCCAGAGCTCGGCGAGGGTCAGCCCGACTCGCGCGATCGCGCGCTCGTACTCGTCGGAGAGGCTGATGTCGGAGACCGTCGCGTCGTCGGTCGAGAGCGTCACCGGCACGCCCGCTCGGGCGAGCCGGGCCAGGGGATGGGCCTCGAGCGAGGGGACGATCCCGGCCTGGACGTTGGAGGTCGGGCAGAGATCGAGGGTCACATTGCGGCCGATGAGCTCGGCCATGAGTGACGGGTCGTCCGCGGCTCCGGGGCCGTGCGCGATCCGCTCGGGCTCGAGGGCAAGCGCCCGCCGGACCTGGTCGGCGCCGCCCCATTCGCCGGCATGGAGCGTGATCCGGAGCCCGCCGGCCCGAGCGGCCTCGAACGCCCGAGCGTGCAGCAGCGGATCCGGGAACGCCTCCTCGGGCCCCGCGAGATCCCAGCCGCTGAGCCCGTCATCCCGGAACCGCGAGGCCACCTCGGCCAGGCGGGCATTGTCCTCGGGCGCGTGCGACCGGAGCGCCGTGGCGATGAGCCGCACCACGGTGCCGGTGCTCGCGGACCCGGCCCGAGCGCCGCGAACGACCGCGCCGATCCCGTCATCGAGCGAGAGGCCGCGCCGGGTATGGAGCAGCGGCCCCCACCGGATCTCGACGTAGCGAACGCCGTCGGCCGCCTTCGACTCGATGAGCTCCGCGGCGATCCGCTCGAGCGCCTCGGCGTCCTGCATCAGGGCGATCGGCAGGTCGAAGGCCCGCAGCAGCTCGGCCTGATCGGCGCAGCGCTCCGGTGCGATGAGCTCGCCCGCCATGCCGCTCCGCGTCCGGGGTGCCTCGATGCCGCGGGTTCGCGCCAGCTCGAGCGCCGTGTCGACCCGGACCGAGCCGTCGAGGTGGAGGTGGAGCTCCGCCTTCGGCATCGATCGGACGGTGGTCACGAGGTCCGAATCCGCGACTGCCTCGGGACGATCGGGTGATGCCTGGCCGCGCACGGCTCGATGCTACGATCCGCGCCGCATGACGACGGCGTCCGGACGGCTCGCCCGCACCGCCGGCTGGTCCGTCCTCGCGGCAGCCCTGGCGCTCGGCGGCTCGGGCCTCATCGCCGAGACCTCGCACCCTCCCGGTGACGATCAGCGCGAGGAGCTGACGTACGCGGCCGATGTGGCCGTCGCGCCGCGGCTTGACGCGATCGCAGGCCAGCTGACGACCCTCGCCTCCGTCGTCGACCAACTCTCCGACGACGCGCGCTCGGCGCTCGCGGCCGTGTCCGTCGACGATGCGGCCAGCCTCCAGGCGGCCCTCGCGAGCGGAACCGCGCATGCGAGCCAGATCCAGTCGAGCGCCGCGACGATCCAGGCCTCGCTCGCCGGGCTGCCGGGCGACGGGGTCGATGCCCCGACGCTGTACTCGAACGCGACCCTCGTCCGCCGGGCCGACCTCCTGGCGGCACTCGACTCGCTGTCCGGGATCGGCGACCAGTGGTCGAGCGTCACGCGCCAGGCCAACAACGCCGCGACCCTCACGCGGGTGATCCGCGAGCACGACACGACGGTCGCGGCCGCCGCGGCCCAGGGCGTCCAGGCCCAGTACGCGAAGGCGATCGGCACGCTGGCAACGGCGAGCGCGACCCTCGACCAGATCAGCCAGCTCCGGCAGCAGGTCGTGCCCGACACCGGACGGACCGTCCTCGACGACTGGATCGACGTCCACTCGACCTACGACAAGGCGCTCCTCGCCCTGTACCAGGCCCTCAAGAAATCGGGCGGCACGCGGACGCCGGTGGTCGACGCGGCCTACCGCGCCGAGAACGTCGCCCGGCAGGCCCTGCCGTCGGACGACCGGGCGATCATCGTGATCGTCTCCGACGTCGCCCAGGGCGGGTTGAACCAGGCGGTCGTCGCGATCGAGGACGCGCGCGGCCGGATCGAGGAGGCGCTGGCGGCGGCCGGTCCCTGATCCGGCCGGGCTACACTGCCGCCGCCCATCACCGCCGCACCAGCGGCCCCGGGCCGCCCAGCGTCACGAGACTGGTCCCAGGAGGTCATCCGCCCGTGGAGATTCGCGTCGTCATCGCGCGGCCGTGGGAGGTTCCGGCCGACGTCCTCGTCGTGCCGGTCCTCGGCGAGGCCAGGCTCGTCGATCAGGCAGCCGAGCTGGATCGTCGATCCGGCGGGCAGCTGGGTGCCCTCGTCGAGTTTGGCGAGCTGAGCGCGAAGCGCTACTCGACGGCGGTCGCGGCGACGAGTGCCGCGGGTGAGGGCAACGGCGCGAGCGACGGCGACGGCGCGATGGCGAAGCTCCTCCTCGCCGTTCACGGCGGAGCCGCGGATGCGCTCGACCGCGAGACCGTCGTGCGGATCGCCGGCACGGCCGAGCGGCGGCTCAAGGGCCGGACCGTCCGGACGCTCGCGGTCTGGCTCGATCCGCTCGCCATGGCCGCCGGCGGCCTCGAGGCAGCCGCGGAGCTGGTCGCTCGCGGCGTCGTCGAGGGCAGCTACGAGCCGAAGTCGATCTATCGGGCCGACACACCCACGCCGCCGGCCATCGAGACGCTCGTGCTGGTGGCCGGCGAGGGCGACGCCGGCACGCTGGCGAAGGCCGGGGATCGCGGCCGGATCATGGGCGAAGGCGCGAATCTCGCTCGCGGCCTCGCCAATCGGAGCGCCAACGACGTCACCCCCGAGGTCCTGGCGGAGGAGGCCTACGGCCTCGCCAAGCAGCACGGCCTGTGGATCGACGTCATCGGGCCCGACCAGGCGGCCCGGATGGGCATGGGCCTGTTCCTCGCGGTCGGCAAGGGCAGCGACAACCCGCCCCGGATGATCGTCATGCGCAACGGCGCGGCCGGCGCGAAGGACGACCTCGGGCGCCATCTCGCGCTCGTCGGCAAGGGCGTCTGCTTCGACTCCGGGGGCATCTCGATCAAGCCGGGCGACCGGATGGAAGAGATGAAGATGGACAAGACGGGTGCCTGCACGGTGATCGCGGCCCTCGTGACCGCGAAGCGTCTCGCGCCCGACATGCCGCTGCTCGTGCTCGCGCCCGCGGTCGAGAACATGCCCGGGTCGCACTCGACCCGGCCGGGCGACATCGTCAAGGCCATGAACGGCACGTACGTCGACATCACCAACACCGACGCCGAGGGGCGCCTGATCCTCGCGGATGCGATGACCTATGCCGAGCAGCTGGGCGCGACCCATCTCGCCGACGTGGCGACCCTCACCGGAGCGGTGGGTCGCGCCCTTGGCGAGCT